>JANXUJ010000148.1 GCA_025356295.1 Cyanobacteriota bacterium | reverse complement strand
AGCGGGCGACCCAATCTCTGGTCTTATGTCCTAACAAGATTGGCGATAGCTATAATAACTTATGCGAATTTTATTAGTAGACGATGAAGAAGAATTAGCGGAACCTTTGCAACGGATTTTGACCAATCAGGGCTATGTAGTTGATAGTGCTAATAATGGCGATCGCGGTTGGGAGTTGTCTCAGACAGGTGATTATGACTTACTGATTTTGGATTGGATGATGCCCGAAAAATCAGGGATAGAAATTTGTAGCCAGATGCGCCAACAGGGCGATCGCACACCAGTTCTAATTCTCACCGCCAAAGATACTCTCGATGATCGTGTGGCAGGTTTAGATTGTGGAGCTGATGATTATCTCATAAAACCTTTTGAATTGCGTGAATTATTAGCCAGAGTACGCGCTTTACTCCGCCGTATTATTCCTGTTGTCACAACCTGCGAAGCTTCGCGATTGAGTTATGGTGACTTGGAACTTGATCGCGCTAATCAAGTCGTATATCGAGAGAAAATAGCGATCGCCCTAACTGAAAGAGAATATCAACTTTTAGAATATTTTATGCTCCATCCTAATCAATTACTTAGTCACGAATTGATTTCGCAATATCTTTGGAAAGAAGGAGAAGATGTACCAACGAGCAATGCTCTTGCTGCACAGGTGAAATTATTACGGCGCAAAATTGATCGCGATCGCCAGATTTCTTTAATAAATACGGTCTATGGTAAAGGTTATCGCTTTGGTTAAGCTAAACTGTTAGCGAGCTTTAGGTTATATCTAAAAATCAAGTAACTATCAAGTAACTATTTAAAGCCCTGTTGAAACAAGGTTTTTAAATATGCAAACAAAATAGATATATTGTTTCCCCGCCTTCGGCGGAGAAATGATCCTTTATACCTCGCTTGATTGAAAAGCGCTGTATGCAAAACAAATATGCAAAAATGTTGTCGTGAGGGCAATAACGGAGTGAAAAATTGTGGGACAAGCTCAATTACCGCCGCAGCGACCAGCTAATTCTACATTTGCCAAAAATCTAGGGCGTGTAGGTGTTGGACTAGCGATCGCATTTACAGCGACTAGCTTAGGCATTTTTTGGTACGGACGTTATTTTCTGAATGAGCAGTTATCGCCGCTATTACAATCCGAGTTAAACAAATCACTCAAACGCCCTTTGCAGCTAGGTAAAGTCGAACGAGTTGGCTTTTCGAGTATCAGGTTTGGCAGAGCGATCGTGCCACCAACCGATAATGAGTCAAATTTCTTGGTGGTTGAGGCGATCGAAGTTAAATTTGACCTTTGGAGCTATGCCACTCGCCGTCAAATTGTCTTAGATGCGATCGCGCAGCAACCTCAAGTATTTCTGAAACAAGATGCCGCGGGTTTACTGCAATTACCAAAAATCACGCCGCCAGAGAAGCAAACCAAAGATGGTTTTATCGACTTACGGACAGTAACTTTTGAGGATGGACAAGTCACGATTCAGACGGTTGCTAAAGGAGAGTTAGTTTCGCTTAGTCAAGTGCAGATCGATAGCAACTGGAAAATCGTTGATCTTAATAATCAAAGTCTAAAAATGAATGGTAAAGGGCGGGTGACTTTGCCCAATCTCGCCGCGATCGCTGCACCACCAAATCCTGAACAACTAAAAAAGGCGATCGAAGTTGCCAATGCTGATAAAGATGGTAATAAAGGCAATATATCTTTTGCAGTTGATTGGGATTTGACTAAAGGACAAGGCACTGTTGATGTCCAGTCTCAAGATTTACAAATAGCTGCAGTGCAAGGGTTTGCGGTTAACTCGCCTTTAGAAATTCAGCAAGGCAAGCTGGATGCAGATGCCAAAATTTCGATAATTGCTGAAAAAGAAACCCCCACTATTTTTATAACCGCCAAACTTAGTGATGGGGCGGTTAAATCTCCGCAACTAATCAAGTCAATTACCCAGATTGCGGGGCAACTCAGCTTTGACGGCACAACCGCGACTTTGACAAAGCTTTCTGCTCAATATGGCTTGTTAAAAGGTACTGTCGATGGTACGTTTAGCCAGCAAAAAGGATTTAATCTCAATTTTGTTAGTGCTGCCCTAGATTTAGGGAAAGGATTGGCAAGCTTTGATATAAAAACGCCTGTAGCGATCACAGGTGAGGTGCAGCTAAACGGCAAATTTATAGGAACTGCCCAGAAGCCTGCTCTGACCATAAATATAACCACACCAAAAACAGTCAGTTTTGATCGGATCGTAGTCGATCGCTTCTTAGCAACAATCGAACTCAAAGATTTAAAGACGCTGCAAATCAAGAAAGTCCAAGCCGCATCTACAGGCGCGACTCTCACAGGTGAGGGACAAATTAAATTGCCGCAAAAAGACTCGCCTACGGAAGTTTCATTTAACAGTAATCTCGTTGGAGTTGCTGAAGATTTTGCTAAACTTTATGGCACAAAACTACCGATCACGGTCGGGCAAGTCACCAGTTTGCTGCAAATCACTGGTAATTTAGCTAATCCACAAATTCTTGCTGAAATCGAAGCGCCCAATGCGACCTATCCCGCGCGAGGAGAAGTTTTTCTGGCGGATGGATTAGCCACAATCCGTAACACTAAAATAAAATTTCCCATTGGTGAAATCGGTCTGACGGGTACATACAATATCGTCAGTGGTGCATGGAAGTCTCAATTAAATAGCAATGGTATTCCGCTATCAGCTTTCCTGCTTAATCAAAAAGGCATAATCGAAGGATTTATAAATCTGCGAAGCGATCGCGGTGGGTTTACGCTAGCTGATATTACAGGTGATGGTACGGTACGCTTACCACAAGGGCTAGTCGAAGTCCCTGATGCGATCGCCGCTAATTTAATCTGGGATGGCAAAAATCTGCTTATTCCCTCATTACAAGTTGGTAGTTATTTGACAGCAAAAGGAAGAGTGGATTTAGCGTTTCCCAATAATGCGCCCAGTCAACTACCCACAGGAATTGCTGGGCTTGACCTTGATCTGATTTCTCGTAATGTGAATATTAATCGGCTAGCTTCACTTTCTAATGCAATTTCGCCGCAAGCATCAGGGATTTTTAACTTTCGTGGCAATCTTTCGGGAGCGATCGACAAGCTTAAAATCGCAGGAGCTTTACAATTAGATAATGTTGATTTGGCATCTCTTGGTCTAGCCAGACAGGGGCTAGTCGCTCCATCAAGAGGTTCACTGGATTTCAATGGTTCGATCAATGGCGATCTAGCTGATCCACGATTAGTCGGTAATGTGCGTGTAGCCAGTTTAAAAGTAAATCAAATAGAACTTGATAGTCTTAACTTCAATGGTGTTTTGGATGGAATTGGTAAAGTGCCGCAAGTGGCTGGTGATCTACTCCTAGCTGGGCTGAGAGTGGATAAGTTAGCTTTTGATCCGCGTTTAGAAGGCAAGCTCAATTTTGATGGAAATCAGGGCTTAAATGTTGATCTTCGTGGTAAACGCGATCGCATTAGCGCCCGTTTAGATCGAGCTTTTCGTCCAATTGCTTTTAATGTGAATTTGGGTGAAGCAACCGCAAATGGCAGGCGCTTAGAGAATAACCCGAACCGTTTACAAGTAGCGATCGCTAATCTTCCTTTGCCACTGATCGCCGCGATCGCAGGACAGAACGATGTTAGTGGCAAACTTTCTAGCAATCTAGTTGTAGATTTTACTAATAATCCCACAGCGATCGGCGAAGTGACCGTTGATCGTCCTCGTTTTGGGCGGGTAGTCGCCGAGAGAGCCGTTGCTAAGATATCTTATGCCAATGGCATTCTTGATGTGAGTAATGGCAATTTAATTGTCCGTCAAGGCGAATCTAATAATGAATATAAATTCCGTCTGACGTACAACCCCAATATCGATGAGCAGATCGCAGGTGCTGTCGAAATCGCTCAAGGAAGAATGCAAGATTTATTTGCAACTTTACAATGGGCAAATGTGGTTGATGTGACCCAAGGAATTAATTTTGCTAAAAATGGCGCATCACAATTACAACCTCTAGAAGCAATCAGACTATTGGGAGAGCCTTTATATAAGCAATTACAATATCTGACTCAAATCGAACTTCGACAAGAACAACAGGAAACAGTTAATTCTTCTCGCAATTTCAATCTGCCGCCACTAACCGACTTTCGTGGCGATATTAGCGGCAAAATTGCATTTGGGCTAAGTAAACGCCGTGGTGTTCGCTTAGATTTCAATATTGTTGGCAAAAAGTTTGAGTATGGTAAATTTGCTGTTGATGACATCAAACTAGACGGAAAATATTTTAATGGGGTTTTCGCGATCGCTAATGCTAGCCTTCAGTCAGACAAAAGCTTCGGACGACTTACTAACGCACGTCTTAGACTGATCCCTGCGGCAAATCCATTACTTAGCTTTCGAGAACAAAGTGGAGAAATTGAACTCAAAGACTTCCCAATTGAGTCTTTACGTCCACTGCCATTTTTTAGCTCAATTCCCTTTGACTTGACAGGTAAAGTTAATGGTAATCTCTCCATTACGGGAACTAACCTCCTTGACACCAAAGTTGTTGGCAATCTGAGTCTTGCCGATGGCTCTGTTAATCGTCAAGCGATCGAGTTTATTGCCGTTAAGTTTGTCTACGACAAGCTAAATATAAACTTTGACGCGAATATGAAAGCGGCTGGCAAAGATGCAGTTTTAGCCTCAGGAAATTTTGGCGTTTTTGGTGTTTTCAACGTTAAACTCAACGTCAAAGATGAAGGAATTAGTTTTATTAATATCTTCAATCAGCCCGTGCGTTGGATCGCTGGTAAAGGAAATATCAATCTTACCGCTAGTGGAACTTTTAAAGACCCTAAGATTGCGGGGAAGGTCATAGTTGATAATGCCAAAGTTAAAATTGCTGGCTTACCAGGTGACTTTACGGAGGTTCAGGGAGACATTGACTTTACTAGCGATCGCTTGATTAGTAATATCATGGGCAACTTTAACGAAGGTAAATTATCTTTAAAAGGAATTCTCCCGATTAGTAATCCTAGACTATTGATAGAAGATAGCCCCGAATATCAGCAAGCCCTCGCGATTAATGCCGACAAACTTAAATTAAATATTCGTGATATTAGTTCTGACAACTTCAATACTCGTGTGATCGTACTCGGCTCCCTCTTATTGCCACGCATCACAGGCGAAGTGGCTTTAGGAGATGGCAGATTAGTAATTGGCAATGAAGCGGCTCCCAATAGCGAAAACTTGGCTAGTGCTAACCCTGCTAGTACTAACAACGATCTAGTCGATGTTGTGCTTGATCGGCTCACAGTTAAGTTGCAAAATATGCAGGTGACGCGTTTTCCATTATTTAACTTTCTCGGTGAAGGAACCCTGATCGTGAATGGAACATTATTAAAACCAGAGCCAGATGGAAAAATCAATGTCACGCGTGGTCAGTTTAATGCGATTTCAACCAGATTTCGACTTGATCGCGCTTACGAAAACTTCGTTGAGTTTAGACCGTCTCAAGGACTTAATCCTATCCTTAATGTCCGAGTTACGGGAGCCGTTGCGGAGATAACTCGCGTACCGATCAATTCCAATCGCCCCAATGATTTGTTTAGTCCGAACGAAGTACCTGTCAGCAATCTGGGCGCACAGCGTACTTTGCGTGTTCAAGCTAGTGTCACAGGTACGGCAACTGCGCCAGATATTCGCCTCTCTAGCAGCCCACCCCGCAGCCAAGCCGAAATTCTTGCTCTAATCGGTGGTGGAGTCTTACAGCAGCAGGGCGGCTCTGATCCTGCCTCAGCTTTAGCAAGTTTTGCTGGCGGTACAGTCTTAAACTTCTTGCAAGATGCGATCGGCGATGCTCTCAATTTAGCAGAGTTTAATCTTAGTCCAGTTACGACTAATACTAATGGTAGTAGTCGTAATGGAACACTAGGTCTGTCGGCTGAGGCAGCAGTTGATATCAGTAATAATTTCTCAGTCTCTTTGCAACGGATTATTAACGACTCCACTCAACCAACTAATTTCTCAATTCGCTACCGTCTTGACCCAAACATCCTTTTGCGCGGCAACTACGGCTCTGACGGCAAAACAGGTGTCTCGATCGAATACGAGAATCGGTTTTAAAATCACCAAAACCAGAGCGCGGGTTGCCCGCGCTCTGGTTTTGGTTTTTAATTATGCTGTGATACTTAGTCATAGCTCAAAGCACGGTAAAATTAAGGCTAGAATCAAATCGATGAATCAAGTCGCCTCATGCAGCAATTACTTTATATCGAAATTCCCACGCCTCAGGTTGAAGATGTCAAAACATGGCTTCAGGCTGAATACCAAGCTCCTTTCGGTAAAAAGTCAGTTTCTAAGCATGGTTTTATTCTCGATCGCCAAAATCGTTCAGGCGCGATCGCCCAGCTATCAGTATTTATTTGGACATTGCAACGGACAACTTATCTCAAAGTATTTCGATGGTCGGATGAGGCGATGGATGGTGAGCAGGAATTTTTGAAAAATTTAACTGCCGCCGCGCGTCAAGCTTTTCCCTATGAGTTCAAGCAACCACCTGCGATCGCCTCAAACCAATCAATTTTTGAAGCGTTAATTCAAGATTATCCACTTACAGTCAAATTTTTTCAGCGCATTCCCAATGGTGAATATGACCTTAATCGGGTCTATTGGTGGGAAAAGCGATGGCGTGAAAGTGTAAAATCACCCGAAACTCCTAAAGATGTAATATTTATTGATCGGGAAGTAAGTCCTGCTTCTCAGGATTTGGACTATGACATTGTTTATCTTGGCGGCGCATTAGGTGCGATTCACGCGGCGATGATGTCGAAATTGGGATATCGCGTCTGTCTCGTGGAACGCATTCCATTTGGGCGGATGAATCGAGAATGGAATATCTCGCGTACCGAATTTCAAAATCTGATTGACTTTGGACTCTTCACCAAAGAAGAATTTGCGATGATGATCACAGCTGAGTATGTGGATGGATTTAATAAGTTTTTTGATGGCAATAATCCTCAGCATCTCAAATCTAAAGTCTTACACACACCCACAGTTCTAAATATTGCGATCGACACTAATCGCTTATTAGAGATTTGTCGTCAGAAATTAGAGCAGTATGGCGCGGTGATCTGCGATCGCACTGAGTTTGAAAAAGTGATTATTAGCGAGAACAATGCCAAGATATTTGCTAAAAATCTTGAAACCAACGAATCTGTAGAGATCACCTCAAGACTGGTAATTGACGCAATGGGTTCGGCTTCGGCGATCGCCCAACAGCTTAATGCTGGACAAGCCTTTGATAGCGTCTGCCCCACTGTGGGAGCCGTCTTAGAAGGAATTGACGAATCTGTATGGGACTCGCAATATGGAGACGTGTTGTTCAGTCATGGCGATATCTCACGCGGACGACAATTGATTTGGGAACTCTTCCCTGCCGAAGAGAAAGAACTAACAGTTTATCTATTTCACTATCATCAAGTGCATCCCGATAATCCTGGATCATTATTAGAAATGTACGAAGACTTCTTTACAATCTTGCCTGAATACCGCCGTTGCGACATGGACAAACTGGTCTGGAAGAAAGCGACTTTTGGTTACATTACAGGACATTACAGCCTTAATGAAGACTCTAAGAAATGTGCTTTTGATCGGATTTTAGCGATCGGCGATGCGGCTTCATTGCAGTCACCGCTTGTGTTTACAGGATTTGGTTCTCTAGTTCGCAACTTGCCCCGTTTAGCAACTTTGCTCGATACTGCGCTGAAGCACAATTTGCTCAAAGCTGATGACCTTAATCAAATTAGTGCCTATCAAAGCAATATCGCTGTCACATGGCTATTCTCAAAAGGAATGATGGTTCCCACAGGCAAGCATTTGCCGCCAGAGCGTGTTAACTCAATGCTAAATACCTTTTTTGGGTTACTTGCTGATGAGCCGCAAGCAGTTAGCGATCGCTTCATCAAAGATCGACTCAGTTGGTTAATGTTCAATCGTCTCGCCCTGATCGCCGCCTTCAAAAATCCCCGTCTCATTCTCTGGATTATCGAAATGGCAGGAACAAAAGATTTGCTAAAATGGCTATCTAGTTATGGAGCGTTTACGCGCAGTTCATTATCCAATGCGATTTTAGGCGGATGGTTGCCTCAACTCATGCGTAGTTGTCAAACTTGGTTAGAACCGACTAACCCTCGTCTATGGTTACGCTTGCTAAGTTGGAGTTATGCAATTAATTATTCTGTTGGCAAATCCAAATAAAAAAGACGGCTAAAGCGGCGCTTTAGCCGTCTTTTTTATTTGGATTTGCACTGCATTTTATTCATTTTGGTTCAAGGCGAATTAATTGACCGTCTTGTTCATCAGTAAATTAATCCATCTTTGCCTTAGCGATAAGTAGTGATGCTGATTGAGCAACAGTTTGATCAACAGTTGAAATATTGAGATTAGGTTCTGGTGAAGAACAAATTCCTATTGCAAAAGCGATCGCATTAGGAGTTAGTCTGGTTAGACAACGTAGAGTCTTCATGGCTTTTTGATTCCTTTTTACAAGTAATATCTCGGAGAGTAACCGTAAACCCGTCCCCTAACTTGACTACAATTACTTGATACCAGCTAATAGGTTCTAGAGGATAGTATACTTCTTCCTCTAAAGATTTTCCTATCTCAACTACATCAACCAATTTCTTAAACAGTTGAGGATTAAAGCGTTCTAAAAACTTTCTCACCACTAATTTGCCAATTAAATCTTCACGCGTACGCTCAAAAAACCTAGCTATGACAGGATTTACCACAAGGCAACGAAAATCCACAATATCACCAGTATTAGGATCGCGCACTGATTGCACTGCCGCAATTCCATCAGAAACACTATTCAAGACGCTTGTGAGTAAGCCTCTAGATTGATAGAGCATTTCTTCTGTTTCTTTGCGCCTAGATATCTCATCTTCCAAAGCTCGCTTCTGGCGCTGAATTGTTAATTGATTTTCTAAACGCACCACGACTTCTTCACTCTGAAATGGTTTGACAATATAATCGACTCCACCTGACCAAAAAGCCTTTACCTTATCAAATACATCATCTAGAGCGCTAATAAAAATCACAGGTATGTCTCGCAAATCTTCATCAGCTTTAAAAGCCTGACAGACTTCATAGCCATCCATGTCTGGCATTTTAATATCTAAAAGAATCAGATCGGGTCGTTTTACCTTAGAAGTTTTAAGCGCCATGCGTCCACTGGTGACACTGCGAACGCTGTAACCAAGTGTAAGCAATAAATCACTAAGTAGTTGTAAATTTTCGGGAAGATCATCGACTAGCAGGATATTGCCAGTCATTTCAATCGAAGGGTTATAGCTCATGAATTAAGTTTTGGGTAATAGAGTCTCAGCTAAGTCAATTAATTTTTCAAATTGAAAATTACGCACAAGTTTAGTTAGCGATCGCACTAAAACAATCTCATTTTCTGGAATTTCTGCAATCAGTTGCATAACCAGATTTTTATCAGCTTCCATTGCTGATTGATATAGTTTCACGATCCATTGATTAGACATGATTTTTAAATTGTCAGATGAAAGTGGCGTTCCTATAGACGTTTCTATAAAAGTGTCATTTTCATATTCATGGGTTTGAATACTCTCGTATATGTACTTCACTCCGAGGTGTTTGGTAAGTGTATCAAAAATTGTTTGTTCGTTAAATGGCTTGCGAACAAAATCGTCACATCCTGTCGAAAGCACGATCGCTTTTTCTTCTTCTAAAACACTCGCCGTTAAAGCAATCACGGCGGTGGCATTGCCTTTAGTGGTGGACTTGATATACTTTGTGGCTTCATAGCCATCCATCACGGGCATTCGCATATCCATCCAGATGAGGTTCGGTTCCCATTGATCCCAAATCGCGATCGCCTCTTGTCCATTACTAGCTTCTTGGACTTCAAAGCCCATTGGGCTGAGAAGCTTGATCAATAATTGACAATTCATCGGCTTGTCATCGACAACTAAAATTTTGTAAGTAGGCTGCTCGGCGGCAAGTGCCAATGCTCGTCTTTTTTCGGTATGATCATTAATAGATTCTTTACCTGTTTGAGCTTGAATCTGAAATTGGAAATTTGTTCCTTTGCCGATCTCACTAACAACAGAAATGTCACCTCCCATCAATTGGACAAACTTGTGGCTAATCGCTAGACCCAAACCTGTTCCTTCTTGCTGTTCACGCCCAGCCTGAGCTTGGGCAAAGGGAACAAATAATTTAGACAACTCTTTAGCCGCAATACCCACACCCGTATCACAAACGCTGAAATGGAGGATGCAGCTATTAAAATCACACTCATCTGATCTATTTGAATTTAGATTCGTTAATTTTAAAATAACCATCCCCATTTCCGTAAATTTGAGCGCGTTACCGAGCAAATTAATTAAGACTTGACGCAGTTTCACAGGATCAGTGTAGATATAACGCGGTACATCATCGTTTCGCTCAAAGACTAAATTTAATCCCGCACTACTTGCTTGAAGCTGTAACATATCTTCTAAATCATCTAATAAACGATACAAATCAAAATTGCGGAGATTGAGAGTTGATTTACCTGCTTCGATTTTAGATAGATCGAGAATATTATTGATTAGAGTTAATAAATAATCACCACTACGATAAATAATACTCGCATTTTCATAATGCTCTAAGGGTAAGTTAGTAGTCCGCATCATCAACTGCGAAAAACCAATCACGGCATTAAGTGGCGATCGCAGTTCATGACTCATATTTGCAATAAAAGCACTTTTGGCTTGATTGGCAGCTTCCGCCTTGATAGCGAGTTCTCTTGCATTAGCTTCACTATCCTGAAGTTCTTGAGTACGTTCAATTACGCGCTGCTCCAAATTTATATTCGCTCTTTGTAAACGGAGATTAGCTTGATCATTCTCAGAAACGATCGCCAAAACTGACATGGTGGTAATCGCCATTACACCCATAAATATTTGCAACAATAGAACTGAATTGCCATCAACTTGTGGCTTATAAAAAACACCAAGTTCGTGAGCCGTGGCAATTGAAGCTGTCATCGAGACGAGCATTACCGTTAGTGTGGTGAACTTGGAGCCGAAGCGAAAAGCTGACCAAAGTAATGGCGGCAATAGCAAATATTCGACAGGTTGACTTTTGTAAAATGCGAGATAAGCAACTGTAGCTAAACTGGATAGCACGGCGATTACTTCCCAACGCAACCAAGATTTGATTTTAGAATCTTGTGGCGATCGCAGCCATACAAAAACTAATGGCGCAAAAAGCAGCACACTAACCGAGTCCCCAATCCACCAAGTCGAAAAAACTTTTGGGAAATTTGACCAAATATTAACTATAAATGAACTATAAGAAAGTATACCCAGCGTTGTTTGCAATACAGTTCCCGTAAATATGGCGCAGAATGAAAAAATCACGACATGGCGAACTTGACGCAAGGGATAATTGGTATGAGTAAGATATAGAATCAGTGAAACGGTGATCAATGCGCCGATAGTTGAACCAATACTTGCTCCTAGAGGAGGGAATATAATTGATAATCCTCTCCTATGTAAATTGTAAAAAAGCGTCCCCAAAAACACCCCCAACCATCGCGATCGCCCCCAAGCTAACAATAGTCCAATCACAATACCTGCTCCTGGCCAAATAGGAGAAGGTGTAACAGGATTTTTGGGTATGCCATAAACTATGAGCGTAGAGACTAAAATATAGGCGATCGCGATGAGAGTGATCTCAAACCACCAGCGAGGGTTTTTAGGTTCTAGCCCAAATCGAGATAGGTTCCAGCCTGAACTAGGAGACATTTTTTGTTTAGCCTTAAGGTCTTCTAAAATAAGGTACTTTATATAAGACGCGCCCTATAGGGTATGTTTTTTTACGAAATCAGAACTGAATGCCAAAAAAAGTCTTTATCACGGGTGCGAGTGGTTGTGTCGGTCATTATCTGATCGAGATGCTTTTAGCCAAAACAGATTATGAACTATATTTGCTAGTGCGCGATCGCCGCAAATTACAAATTGATCTCAGCGATCGCCTTAATGTCCACATCATTGAAGACTCAATGCAAAATATCGGGCAGCATCGCGACTTGCTGCGAACTATGGAGTTTGTGGTCAGTACTGCCGCAGGCTGGGGTGGAGAAGAAGCCTTTGTGGTTAATCGCGATAAAACGATTGAGCTATTTTCGCTGCTTGATCCTCAAGTCTGTGAGCGCGCTATCTATTTCTCCACCGCAAGCATTCTCGATTCCCATAATCAGATTATTCCTGAAGCAGGACAAATCGGAACCGATTACATTGCTTCAAAACATGCTTGTCTCGAAACTTTAGAGGGTTCGAGCATTTGCGATCGCCTGATTACCGTTTTTCCTACGCTCGTCTTTGGTGGCGCTGCGGACAAGCCGTATTCACATTTGTCCAGAGGACTCAAGGACATTCTCAAATATGTGCCGTACGTCAGATTTTTTAAAACTAATGGCAGTCTCCATTTTGTTCATGCGATCGATATTGCTCAAATCGTCACCCATCTACTCACGGCTCCATCAGTCACTCCATCTCCTGCCCGCCTAGTTTTAGGGATGCAGCGCTTAACTGTCCAAGATTTAATCACTCAGTTTTGTGAACATCTAAATTTGAAAGTTGGCTGGCAATTGGAATTAACTCCATTTCTAGTTGATACTGTGATCAAACTATTCCGTATCGAAGTCGCTGCATGGGATCGTTTTTGCATCGCGCAACGTGACTTCACCTATGATGTTGTCTCCCCCGAAACTTTCGGTCTAGTTTCTAAATATCCCCGCATTGCAAATTTACTTGCAGAAATTAAATAGATTATAGTATCCGTATTAATGTTTGCCTAAAAGCTATGATTATCGCAATTCCAGAACCATTTAAAACTGTAGTGACCTTTGCTCACCCTATTCTCATGTTTTCAACCCTGCTTTTAGCATTTTATGCAGGTTATCTGGGGTGGCAATACCGTAAAATTCGCAGCGCTGAGGGTGAAGAGAAAAAAGCTCTCATCTCGAAGCGATATAACATCCAGCATCATAAATTTGGGTCGGTTTTTTTAGTGTTGATGGTGGCAGGTGCGATCGGTGGTCTGGCTGTGACTTACAACAACAATGGCAAGCTTTTTGTGGGAGCGCATTTGTTGGCGGGTTTAGGCTTGGTCTTTTTGGCGGCTCTGTCTACTGCGCTAGCCCCATTGATGCAACAGGCTAAAGATTGGGCAAGAAGTACACATATTGCTGTCAATACCTTGATGATTGGCGTGTTTGTCTGGCAAGCTGTGACGGGATGGGAAATTGTGCAGAGGATTCTTGCTCAAATGGCAAAGGCAACTTAAAAATCAATCACCAACTCAAGAATCAAAGGCGGCGCGATGCGCCGCCTTTGATTTATTGCTAATTTGATTTAGCGATAGTTTGTGAATTGGAGCGCGAGGGGAAAGTCTTCTGATTTGACAAGTTGGATGATTTCTTGAAGCTCGTCTTTTGATTTAGAAATAACTCGCAAAGCATCGCCTTGAATTGAAGCTTGACACTTGGGAAAACTATCGCGGATGGTTTTAGAAAGTTTTTTGGCTTGATCTTGCTCAATTCCTCGCTGTAGCTTGATTTTCTGAATCACACGATTGCCGCTAGCAGACTCGACTAAGCCGTAATCAAAGATTTTTAGAGATAATCCCCGCTTAATTGCTTTAGATTGCATCACGTCAACTATTGCCGTAAGTGTAAATTCACTATTGGTTTTGATCGTAATTTCTTCTTTGTCAAGTTCGACTTCGGTATTACTACTTTTTAGGTCATAGCGACTGACAATTTCACGGCGAGTTTGATCGATCGCATTCACAAGTTCTTGATGATCAAAATCGCTAACTACATCGAAAGAATAACTGGAAGCCATAGTTTTATTTTAGAATCAGGACAGACATTTAGCATAGCAAAAGGATCGCGATCAAAACTCTATTCCCAAAGCCGCTTACCTTCTTGACCATTTAAGCGATCGTGGGTATCACGCAAAAGCTCTGGTATATTTAGGTTTTCAGGACATCGCGGCAAGCAATCACCGCAGTCTGTGCAGCGAATTGCTTTATTCCCCGGGAACCAATGCCCTGCATTTTCAAACATTTTATAGCGATATTTTCCAAACTCGACCATATCAAAGCCGATCGCTAAATTTCTCAGGCGTAGCACTTCAGGAATGTTGATTTCTTCTGGACAGGGCAAGCATTGATAACATTGTGAACAGCGATCGCTTTCTAAAATTGTATAGCGGCGATTCATGCAATCAAGAACTGCTAATTCTAATTCTGACATGGGTTGATCATGATCCCATGCGTCTTGATGTGAGTCTATTTCCGCAGGGTTGGCTGCACCGAGACTGAGAGTATGCACGCGAGGATCGCTGAGCAGAAAGCGATCGCACATGTATAAAGCCGTAAATGGATTGCAAACTCTTGCTAACTCGTCGGAAGGGTTATACAGCATTCCGCCCTTATCAGATGGTGAGATGATAAATACACCCATGTCTTTCTCATAGGCTAGCTGCACGGCAGGAGCATTGCGCTGATTGAAGTAGTAGTAATGTAAGTTGATGGACTCAAATAAATCGGTGCGAATTATATCGAGAATGACATCAAGCGGTGCATGGGTAGAGAATCCGACATGGCGAATAAGTTTTTGATCGACAGCTTCTCTAACTGCTTGCATACATCCATTGGGATTTGTAACTAAGTCCAGATGTTCTCTTAGGTTAAGTCCATGAATATCGAAGTTATCGATATAGTCCACATTCAGCTTTTTGAGAGATTGCTCAATTTGGCGGCGCATGGAGTCAGCATCGGACGTGGGCGAGATTTTTGTGGTGATATAAAAGCGATCGCGTTGTTCACTCAATCCATTTTGCATCGCTCTGCCGATAAATTCTTCACTCTTGCCATAGCCTTGAGCGGTCTCAATGTGATTGATGCCAACTTCCAAAGCTCGCGCGATCGTTTTGTGAGCATTCTCAGCAGATTCCAAATAGCGCATTGCTCCCAATGAGAATACGGAGAGAAGCATCTCAGTTTTGCCAAAACGACGATAGCGCATAGTTTATTTCCTAAATGCTTTAAAAAATGTTTTAAAACTGACGGCGGGCAAAGATGAGAATAGCGATCGCTAAAGTCAACAATGCATAGCTAAGAATATAAATGCCATTGTTAAACATATCGAGCAGACTCGGCAAAATATTATAGACCGCCTCATTTTTGAGATTTGCCCTCGATAAGTCTGGCAAAACCATATAAAGAGTGCGGGTAATCGCTTGCAAACTAGGATTTTTAGAAATTTCGCCTAGCAGCAGTAAATCTCGGCTAAAGTTGCCGATCAAATAAGCCGCAAGCGTTAGTAAAGAGGCAATTAGCGAACCTGTGAATGTCCCGAAGAAAATGGCGATCGCCCCGACCAGCATGATTTGCCAAAAGATAAAAAAGTTGGCAGTAAGAACCGCAAAAATCGGGATCGGAATTTGCTTAATCGCCATCAGGGTCATAAAAATCAGCGTCATGATCGATATCAACGCCCCAACTACGGCTGTCAAGCCCAGATGCTTGCCTAGCACAAACTCAGTGCGGTGCATGGGCTTAGCAATGAGAATAAAAATTGTGCGTTTATCGATTTCTTTATTGATCAGATTTGTGCCAACCAACACCGCCACAATCAGACTCACCACCTCGATCGCGGCTAGCCCCGTATCCACAATCATTTTTGCTGACGAATCATAGGAAAATTCTGGCAACATGATCATTGCTGATACAACGATCATTGTATATAGCAACGATAGGTAAAGCACCTGCTCGCGCACTGTTTCGCGAAATACATTGGTAGCGATCGCCCAAACGCGACCTAAACTTAGACTTAGATTCAGGCTAAAGTTCATAAGTCTACAAAATCCTCAAATGTCCTAATATGATTGCATTTTACAGCAATTTAGAAAGTCATTAAAATTATGAATAACTTATCCACAACTCTTCACTTTATCCAAGAGTTAACCCAGCAAGTAGGCGATCGCCTCATGGAAGATTTTGAGCAAGTACGAGTAGCGATCGCTAAAGACGATGGCAGCCTTGTCACTAAGAGCGATCGCTGGGCAGATGCCTATATCAAAGAAGCCCTTCAAAAAGAATTTCCTGAATTTGGAGTCTTAACCGAAGAATCAACTCAGATTTTAGGCGCTCAAGAATGGGTTTGGGTAGTTGATCCCCTCGATGGCACGACTAACTTTGCCAGAGGTATTCCAATTTGGGGAATTTCCATAGCGCTATTGCATCACGGCACGCCAGTTTTTGGCTATGTGGCAATGCCACCATTACGTCAAAATATCTATGGCTGGTCAGGTGAGAATGGTTCCGCAGCATTTTTTAATGACACACCGATCCATTTGCCAGAAATCTCGCCTAATCTTGATACACTTGGAAATTACTTTTTTAGCGCTTGTTCTCGCAGTCTCGAAAAAATGGGCAGATCGAAGTTCCCTTTTAAACTAAGAATATTAGGCGTAGCAAGTTACAACATTTTGACTGTAGCGATCGGCTCAACCATTGGCGCTGTCGAAGCAACTCCCAAAATTTGGGATATTGCCGCCGTCTGGGTAATCCTCAAAGCGATCGGTGCTATCTGGGTTCCACTAGAAGCAGCAAACATCTTTCCATTGCAAATAGGACAAGACTATAGTCAGCGCAATTTCCCAACTTTGGTCGTTAGTCATCCTCAACTTTTAGAGATTGGCAACGCGATCGTTAAGCCTTTTTACGGATAAAAAACATACTTTGTTTTTTATCGAAAGACTAAGTAGTGACAATGCGATCGTCAAATAAAAAGCATTCGCCTTGCCAAAGACTCTCTTCAGGTGGAACTTCTGCTAAATATTTGAGAATACCGCCTTTGAGATGATAAACCTCATCAAAACCTTGCGCCAGCATATAAGCACTAGCTTTCTCGCAGCGAATCCCACCTGTGCAGAACATGGCGATTTTCTGCTGTTTATTCGCACTAAGCTGCGCTTCCACATACTTCGGAAACTCATAAAAGAAGTCTAAATTAGGATCGATCGCCCCTTGGAAAGTCCCAAACTCAACTTCATAGACATTGCGCGTATCAATCACCAACACATCGGGATCAGCAATTAGCGCATTCCAATCTTTTGGCTCCACATAAACACCGACTTCTTTGCTGGGATCGATACCCGATACACCAAATTTAACTAATTCCTTTTTCAATCTCACGCGTAGCTTTTGGCAAGGCATGACATCGCAGTAACTCTCTTTATGCTCTAGATTTTGTAAGCGCGGATCCGCACGCAAATAACTTAATAGCGCATCAACACCTGCGCGAGTACCTGCGATTGTGGCATTGATTCCTTCTTCAGCCAGTAAAATTATTCCTTTGAGATCATGACTATTACAAAAATCGATAATTGTAGGACGCATAGATTTGTAATCAGCTAAGTTCACAAAATGATAGAAAGTAGCGACTACGCAAGACTCAGACTTCTCTGGATTTTGAGCTAAATACTTTTTAAGTGACTTTTCCATCACAAAATTGGTGAAGTTCTCTCCTCGAAAAGTTGCTTGCTGTTCTTTTATAATCGTAAAACCTCTGTTTTTAAAAAAGGCTCTCGCCGTAATACTTGCCTCGACAAATAAACGCTCTATTCTTAGTTCCAGAGCTTTAGCTTCGATCGCACGATATAAACGCGTACCAACTCCACAGCGCTGATAGTCTTTATGACAAAAGAAACAATCAATGTGACCATTGGCTTCTAGTTGCCCGAATCCAATAATTTCTGATTCTTCTTCGGCAACATAGGTAAATTTTTTAGTGCAGGACTCTGACCAGTCAATAAAATCAATGTTTTCAGGAGCCCATGCTTTAACTTGCTCAGGTGAATAATCGCGAATATTAACTTCGCGCACAGTATCATGGAACAGTTGCGCGATGCGATCGCTGTCTTGTTTTTGGAACAATCGAATTAACATAGCTTTAGATAATACAATGCAAGGCGATAGAATAGAATCAAATAATCCTCAATTATGTTAAAAAAGGCAGTATTTGTTATTAGTTTAGCGATCGCCCAAGCCGCTATTTTTCCTAGCTATGCAGATATGCTAACACTCAAGGTTCGCCCTGTTAATTCTGTGGCTATACAACCAGCCTGTCCTGCGGAAATTATTCTCAACGAAAAATCTCGACCTTACTATGAAGGCGGCTATACGACTGATGGTAGTGCCAAATTAGATTGGCTAGCTGGCAAGTTTAAAGTTGTGGCAAGTGATGAATTTAGCGTGACTTGGAGTGCCAAATTGCAACGCAAATATCAAAACTGTCGAGCCACCGCAGGGATTGCGATCGCAGGTGATGAAGCATTTAAAGGACATTCATATTTACGAATGCGCTTTAGTAAAGGTAATGTCTATCTGATTTTGGACATGACAGGGATGTATGATGCCAATAGATTTACGCCTGTCATTCTCAAAAAAGAAGTAAAAGATGGTGATCCCATCTGGACATGGGCGGGTACAGATTAATTTCTTTAGATTGTTTTTAGATTGCCAGCCAACGCAGGAAATTATGCTTTTACAGGGACAAAAAATCAAGCTCACCATTGACGATCTAGCTGATAGCGGCGATGGCGTGGGACGTTACGAAAATATCGCGATATTTGTTCCAAATACTGTGCCAGGCGATCGCCTTGAGGCAAAGCTAGAATTCGTGAAAAAGAACTTCGCCCACGCCAGTATCGAAAGAATTTTTGAGCCATCAAGCGATCGCGTCCGCCCTAAGTGTATCGTTGCTGATAAATGCGGCGGTTGTCAATGGCAAGCAGTCAGCTATCCTGCTCAGTTGAGAACTAAGCAAAATATTGTCTTGCAAGCACTACAGCGGATCGGTGGGTTTGCGCCCGAAGTTCTTGAAGAATTAATTTCACCAATTGTCGGTGCAAAGGAAGGTTTACACTATCGCAACAAAGTCACCTATCCTCTCGCAACTGGTCGAGACGGCAATCTCAAAGCTGGCTATTATCAGAAGGGAAGCCACAAAATTGTCAATCTCAATCAATGCCCTGCTCAAGATATTCGTCTTGACCCGATGTTGGAAGAACTTAAGATCGATATCCATAATCAATGTTGGGAAATCTATGACGAGAATACTCATACTGGATTATTGCGTCACTTGGGACTTCGCATTGGCAGGAACACAGGCGAGGTTCTGATCACGCTAGTAACGCGAGATTGGGATGTCCCCAACTTAGAATCATTTGCTCAAAAGTGGTTAGAGCGTTATCCTAAAGTCGTTGGTGTGATCCTCAATTGCAATCCTGAGAAGACTAATGCAATTATGGGACGCGAGAGCCGTTGTATCGCAGGTAAAGATTATCTATTAGAGAAATTTGCAGGGCTAACTTTCCGTTTGCGTGCAGATACTTTCTTTCAGGTCTATACTGAGCAAGCAGAAAAGATGCTGAAAATCATTGAAGAGGAACTTAATTTAGAAGGAACCGAAATTCTTTTAGATGCCTATGCAGGGATTGGCACGATCGCTTTACCTCTAGCCGAACAAGTCAAGCAAGCGATCGCGATCGAGATTCAGCCACAGGCCACGGCTCAAGGTAAGCTTAATGCCGAACTAAATGGCATTGACAACGTGGTTTTTTATACGGGTAAAGTCGAAGATATGATCGGCACAATTAATGTGCAACCCGATATCGTTATCCTCGATCCACCACGCAAAGGTTGCGAACTATCTGTAATCAAATATCTGCGCGAACATTGTCCCGATCGCATTGTCTACGTCAGTTGCAATCCTGCTACACAGGCAAGAGACCTCAAGCTGTTGTGTGAAGGATATATATATCAAATTACTCGCATTCAGCCTATTGATTTCTTTCCCCAAACTTCTCATGTGGAAGCGATCGCATTTCTTAAAAAGTCGTAGACTTGCAAGAAATTCAGATATCACTGGAAATGCTTTGGAGTGAGTCTAGACTGAAACTTATGAACGCAAGTGGACTCGAACCACCGACCCCCACGATGTCAACGTGGTGCTCTAACCAACTGAGCTATGCGTTCTAACGGACAATCAGCATAACATAATGAGTGTAAATTCTATCAAAAGATATTAAACAATATCAGGAATATCAGGAAATTTATGAAATTAATTTTGTATAGCAAGCAAGATTGCTGTCTATGTGAAGGTTTGCTTGCAAAATTACAACAGGTCAAAAGTGTGAATTTTGATTTGGAAGTCAGGGAGATCACCAGCAACTCTGACTGGTTCGATCGCTATCAGTATGAAATACCTGTACTCTGCCTGCTCAATGATCACTACCAAGAACAAGAGTTACCCAGACTATCGCCGCGATCGCCTGTCGACAAACTAGAAGCTTTACTTCAGCGCTATAGCAGATGAGAATTTGTCAAAATTTGCTTAGTAGTTGTCAAAGCATAAATATCAATAACTCCAGGGTATCTTGAGGCGCCGCGCGTTTTTAGGCTAGACATACCCAATGCAATTTTGGCGTTGCCATTGTCACCAAGCTTGGCACAGCGACTAAAGCGACTGTGGGCATTCACAAAAATTGTACTGCTATTGATGCGGCTCACAAAGCGATCGCGCTCAGACAAAGAATCAGTTAGCAATACATCAGCATGACCACTGCTATATTGATTTACCCAAGCGATCGCTTCCTCCGTATCATTGACGATTTTGATCGCGATCGTCTCGTCTAGATATGCTTGTCCCCAAACATCTTCAGTCTCGATCGCTTGTTCAAGCAAAACTCGGCTGGGTTTATCAGTTTCATCACTATGTGTTTCTTCTAAGAGCTCTCGAAAGTAGGTAGTTGTCGTTGCACATCCACGCACCACCAAACCTTGCTTCTTTAAGCTAACGATCCACGCACCGAGATTGCGATCTAACGTGTGATCAAGCCATGATTTATGTATAACTACCTTTTCGATCGCATTGACTGCATCAGGATCGCCTTTACGACTATTCAAAATAATCTCTTTGGCAAAGTCTAAATTACCCGAAGCTGATAGATATAGATAGCAATTTCCCATCGCGATCGGCAGTGCGGATACAGTCGCCTGTTTACTCACCTGCTGCACAAAACTAGGACGACCGTAAGGAATTACCAAGCGTAAATATTTTTCTTGGATGATTAACTCCTTTAATATCACGCCTTTCGGCACAGAAGTTATACAAGCTTCAGGGAAACTTCTGGCAACGAGAATATCTTTAGCGATCGTGGCGATCGCTTCCTGTGTATTAGTACCTTCATTCCCCCCTTTGAGAATGATTGTATTGCCCACCTTAAGACACATCCCCGCTGCGATCAAGCCCAGTTGGGGAAAACCTTCATATACAAAAGCAACTACTCCCAAAGGTACTCGCTGATAGCCATTGATGCCCACATGCAGTGTGAGCGGGTCGGGCAGATTAGAGAGATGTTTAAGACACTCGATCGCATTATTTAGTCGTTCGGGAGTTAGTTTCAGCCATTCTAGTACCAACTCAGGCACAGCCATATCGCGGCTTGCTTCCAAATCCAGCGTATTTGCTTCTAAGATCAAATTTTTATTTTTTTTGACTGATTCGGCAAGCTCTAGCAGCAAGCTGTCACGTTCTCTAGTCGAGATTTGTGCGAGTTGCAATGCTGCTGCATGAGATTTATAAATGAAGCCTGTAAGGTCTTCTGGTGACATATTTGTAAAATTAATCAGTAATTAAATCAGTAATTAAAAAATGCGATGACGTAGCACTAGCAGTCGCCATATTATCAAACCTAAAAGAATAAACAACAAAATCGCTATGGAAATCTTCAAAGCTAATTGGAGATTTAGCGACCACAAAATGATCAATGTCAAAAACAACAAAGAAGCCGCATACATCAAAGCTGTTTCTAGGAAAGTGTATCGCGCGGGTTCGCGAGTAGTTTGCCATTTGCCAACCCATTGCCATACATGACGTTGAGTGTCCATACCACCCAATTGTAATAGGTTATAGCCGTCATTTTCTAGCTCAAATAGCAAGGAACAGCGATCGCAACCAAATGCATTTGTCAGCGCAATCGGTTTTAACTTTCCCTGTTTGCGAAGGCAAGGGCAAGGATAAATCTGCTCGATATCGATTTTTTGAGGCTGATGCACTTGCTCTATGCCTACTATAAGCAAAATATCTTGGCAGAACGATTGTATAGCAATCAAACCCAGAACTTTAAGGGCAGCGCATCGTCCTATCTTTACTTTTTACAAAAAAATTATGCTTTAATTTACCGAGATTGCTGTATTGTTATATTCGGTGTAAAAAACCGAGTCTGAGCGGATGTGGCGGAATTGGTAGACGCGCTAGATTTAGGTTCTAGTATCTTTGATGTGAGAGTTCGAGTCTCTCCATCCGCATATCGTAAAATTAATAAATAAAATCAAATCAAGGTTGATTGCATAGCAATCAACCTTGATTCTAATATTGACTTGAACCTATGACACAAAATCGATCTTTCTGGCGCTTTATTCTTAACGACACGACAGGTTTTGTGGTGAAGCGGCTAGGGCAAGCAGTTATTGTGGTTTTAGGGGTATCGATTTTAAGTTTTTTTGCAATTACAAAATCCCCAGGGAATTGTTTTTCTGAGCTGCGAAATAATCCGAGTACGCCCAAAAAGACGATCGCGCAGCTAGAGAAACAGCTAAATTATGACAAGCCTGACGCAGTGCAGTACCTTTTATGGCTGCGAAATACGCTTAATGGTGATCTTGGAGTGCGCTGTCAAGGTTTGACACCTGTCACCCCGTTAATTGTGGAACGTGCTGGTAATACGCTAATTATGTCTCTCGCCTCGTTAGTGGCGACATGGCTGATCGCAATTCCGCTGGGCATTTATAGCGCGGTCAAACAAAATACTTGGAGCGATCGTCTGATCCAAATAGTCAGTTATGGAACACAGGGTTTTCCCAGTTTTGTACTAGCAATTTTGCTGTTGATGCTTGCCCAAAACACGGGCTGGTTTCCCGTTGGTGGTATGACTAGCATCGGTTTTGCTGATCTATCACCGTTTGGTAAGTTTTTAGATATTAGTCATCACATGATTTTGCCGACTCTGACTTTGACGCTAGTTAGTTTTGCAGGATTGCAGAGGATCATGCGGGGTAGTTTGCTAGATGTGTTGCGCCAAGACTATATCAAAACAGCACGGGCTAAAGGACTGCCTGAAAGTAAAGTGATTTATATTCACGCGCTGCGTAATGCGATCAATCCTTTGATTACTTTGTTAGGTTTTGAGTTTGGCGGACTACTTGGTGGAGCCTTTATTACCGAGTTCTTTTTTAGTTGGCCTGGGCTAGGAAAACTATTGCTAGACGCAACTAGAGAGAAAGATACTAATTTGGTAATGGCGGGGCTGATGTTGGGGACTTTGATGCTAGTTGTTGGTAATCTGATCGGTGACTTATTGTTAAAGGCAGTTGATCCGCGCGTCAAGCTTACAGATGAGTAGGAGTATTACTAAAGCGATCGGGGGATCAGAATATTTTGATGTGAAGGTGGAATCTGGACAAATTATTCTCATACCTATAAAGATGCAACGTGCTGATGCTGTACGAACCAAACTAGCTGCTTTACAACTAACTGAACAGGACATTTCTGATGCTGTGAATTGGGCGCGTAAGCCATGAGCATCTTGTCCAGATAAGAGTGGAGTAAGCTTATGACTGATAAAACCTTATGATTGATAAAACTCTAGCTGTTGGTTAGCAATGTTTCCTTTACATGATGATAGTCAAACTCAAGATACTTCTATTGTTGTCTATACGCTGATTTTGGTAAATGTGCTGATCTTTGGATACCAGACCAGTTTGCCAAATTTTCAACTGGGAGAATGGATTGGGAACTGGGCGTTAATCCCCAAGGAGTTGATTGCGAATCCATCGAAACAGGCGATTGCTTTAATATCATCACAATTTCTCCATGCCAATATTTTTCATTTAGTTGGCAATATGTGGTTTCTCTATCTATTTGGCAATAGTATTGAAGATCAGATAGGTCATTGGAAATTTTTGTTTTTCTATTTGGTTTGTGGAGTGGTTGCCGCAGGAGTGCAGGTACTAACTTCACCGACGTCAATGATTCCATTGTTGGGTGCGAGTGGGGCGATATCAGGGGTGATGGGCGCATATCTGATTAGATTTCCGCGCGCGAGGATATTAAGTTTAGTCTTCTTTGGATTTTTCTTTACGGCAATTCCCATTCCATCAGCACTATTTTTAGGCTTATGGATTGCTGGACAGACAGTATATGCAGCGATGGCAAATCCAAATATGCCAGGGGTGGCTTATTTGGCTCATATTGGGGGTTTTGTAATGGGCGCGATCACTATGTATGTAACTATGTTTTTACGGTCGAGACGAGCTAGCTAAATTCACCATAAAAGTGGTTCCCTGTCCGACTTTGCTCTCAACATTAATCTGTCCCTGATGGCTGTCGGCGATCGCTTTCGCGATCGCTAAGCCTAAACCCGATCCACTGGTGGAAGAGTTTACGGATTTAGAGCTAGCTTTACTGCTTTTTTGCGGTTGATAGCGATAGAAACGCTCAAAAATTTGTGATAACTCTGCTTCAGGAATACCTAGTCCTGTATCTTTGATCTGGACTTGAATTTGGCTCTGAGAAATAATTGGCTGTGCCGTAATCTCTACCTTGCCACCATTTGGAGTATAGGCGATCGCATTACTGACTAGATTTGTAAATAAGCGTCCTAAGCGATCGCGATCGCCTGACACAAATAAGTTTGAAGCCTCGGTGGGTAACTCGATCGTGATTTGTTTTTGTTGCGCGATCGCCTGTTGTTCTTCACTTACTTCATGTAAAATTTGCCATAAATCGCAAGCCTCCCACCTTTGCGTGGCAAGCCCGCCATCGTGCCGCGCTAAGAAAAGTAAATCTTCGAGCAATCTCCCCAGACGGCGGGTAATTCTTTCGATCGCTTCCAGTTGCGATCGCTGAAATTCTGGCTCAGGATTTGGGTCAGCTAGAGCCACTTGGACATTAGTTTGGATGACGGCGATCGGATTGCGAAGCTCATGGGATGCATCGGCTGTGAATTGTTTCAAGCGTTGGTAAGACTCGCGCACAGGCTCCATGGCAATCCCTGCTAGCCACCAACCGCACAAGACGACTACACCCACCATCAGCATTGTTCCCACAGCGAGATCAAGCAGTAACTGCCTTATCGGTTTAGTAACTTCAAACCAGGGGTGACTAATTCGTAAATACCCTAATAGTTTTCCATTAATCACGATTGCTTCCGTCATTTGTCGCAATGGTTCTGCTTCTGACAAATGGACGGTGCGATAGAATGGCTGCGAAATTTCTTTTTCTCGCTCTTGTAAAAAATCAACATTACTGTTGGTTGTCCAAAGTGTTTTTCCTTGAGGACTAAACCAATCAATGTCAATATGATCAGCATCAATTGCTTGGGCATTTGTCGAAAAACTGTGACCAAAGTCTGACTCTAAATCAATTAAATTAGAACGAATTAGCGATCGCTCAATGACTTCGGCAACATGATCGATCGTGTCATCAATGCGATCAATCAAAGTAGTCTGCACATATAGATAGAAACCTGTCGCAAACACAATCAATAGCACTGCGGTGACGAGCGCATACCATAGCGCCAGACGGCGGCGCATGGACTGAAAAACAGGATTGGGAGGATTAGTATTCAAATTCTTGTAAAATAGTCAATAGTCTATTTTGACAAGAACTAGGAATCAAATCACTGAGAGCGATTTCACGCTTACCACCACCGATCGCGATCGCAGTTTCATTCAATACTTTAGCCACATCAGCCGATGTGACTCCATCTAATAGCATCGCATAGAATTTTTCAGCAAGTGGGCGATGCAAATGAGCATCATTTAAGTACAAATGCCATTTGGCAATATCAATATAAACTTCTTCAGCGATCGCGGCGGCGAGTTGTTCGATGCGTTCAGAGTTACTCATTTTTTTGTTCACAGTTTCTGTATTCAACAAGTTTGATGCAATACCAAAAAGCCGTCACCAATTAACTTGGTGACGGCTTTTTATTGCTTAAATCTACCAGCTAGATTTAACTACACCTGGCAGCAAACCTTGGTGAGCCATCTCACGCAAGACGTTGCGGCATAAGCCAAAATCTTTGTAATAACCACGAGGACGACCCGTCATCCAGCAGCGATTGCGGTGGCGGGTGGGGTTGGCATTACGAGGAATTTGTTGAATCTCGCGATGCACGGCAACTTTTTGTTGTTGTGTCAGTTCAGGACTGGCAAACTTTTCTTTGAGTGCTTCGAGTTTAGCTGCATACTTTTCAGCTAATTTGGTGCGCTTTTTCTCGCGCTCGATCATGCTTTTCTTAGCCATTTCGGTTCTATCAGGTGATGTAGAGGTTAGGGGAGTCTAAAAATTTTATACAATTCGCGACAGTTACTGATCATAGCGTAAAATAGCCAAGTTATTAGCTTTTGTTATAATTAGCTTGGCAAACGAGCTTATTGATTTGTGCCATCTATTAATTTGTGCCACTTGATATTAATCGTTTACAACAAGCCTTAAGTGTTGAGGCAGAGCGCGGCTTTTCTAATTTGCAGGGAAAGCAATTTTTGTTTGCAGATTTTTTGGATGTCAGCTTGCGTGAGCAGTTGCCTGAAGACTGGGAAATGAGCGATCGCCTTCAAGCAAAGACACTTGCCACTCAATATGCTCAATATCATGATTTGCCTCTAACTCGAAGACAGCATTTAATCGCGGAGACGCGCCGACTGCTCTATGAAGTGCGCCGCCGTGAAATTGCTGAGACTAGCGCTGCCCCAAAGAACAAGAAGCCTAAACCTAAAACTGAGGCGATCGCTGCCACAAAGGTTGAGGCAACAGAACCGAAAGCAATCAAAAAAATATCTCCCGATACAGCTTTGTCTCAGGTAGAGGGCGTTGGCTCGTTTTTAGCGCAAAAGTTTACTAGGCTAGATTTGCATACAGTCCGTGATGTGCTTAATTATTATCCTCGCGATCACATTGACTATGCACGTCAGATCGCTATTCGTGATCTCAAAGATGGCGATACGGTGACGGTGATTGGCACAATTAATCGCTTTGGCTGCTTTACCAGTCCCAAAAATCCTAATCTAACGATTGTAGAAATCATTTTGCGCGATCGCACTGGACAGATTAAACTTAGCCGCTTCTGGACAGGCAAACGCTATAGCAACCGTGGCTGGCAAGAATCACAGAAAAAGCTCTATCCGCAAGGTAGTACAGTCGCCGCCTCAGGAGTGGTCAAACAGAGTAAATTTGGTTTGACTTTAGAGAACTATGAAGTGGAAGTTCTCGAACATACTCAAGACACGATTCAATCCAAAACAGTCGGGCGAGTTGTGCCAGTCTATCCACTCACTGAAGGGATTAGCCCCGAACAGATTCGCCGTTTGGTTATGCAATGTTTGCCCGCAGTTGTCCAGATTACTGACCCGATGCCCGATCGCTTTCTGCATGATTACAAGATGATGCGATTGTCCGATGCGATCGCGCAAGTCCATTATCCTGACACTAGCGAAACTTTAGAACAAGCGGTGATTCGACTGACTTTTGACAAATATTTCTATCGCCGCCTTGTCTCGCTCTATCGCCGCCATCAACAAAAAGCAATTCATTTTGTGCCGACCAGTCAAGCGATCGCCCAACTCGAAAAGTTATTGCCCTTTGAGCTTACCAACGCTCAAAAGCGAGTTGTCGCCGAGATTCGTGCCGACCTGCAAGGACAAACACCGATGAATCGTCTGGTGCAAGGTGATGTCGGCTCAGGTAAAACAATTGTCGCCGTATATGCACTATTGACCGCGATCGAGGCAGGTTATCAAACGGCGCTGATGGCTCCGACTGAAGTATTAACCGAGCAGCATTATCGCAAGATCGTCGAATGGTTTATGCAGCTAAATTTGCCAGTAGAGATATTGACTGGTTCCACTAAGACCGCCAAGCGCCGCGAAATTTTACGGCAATTAGCAACAGGAGAACTGCCGTTAGTAATTGGTACTCATGCGTTAATCCAAGATGGCGTGAATTTTGCCCGTTTAGGATTAGCGGTCATCGATGAACAACATCGCTTTGGTCGAGATCAGCGATCGCGTCTTTTGCAAAAAGGGAAAGACCCCCATGTATTGATCATGACTGCCACGCCGATTCCACGCACTTTGTATCTGACTAATTCCGAAATCGAAGTTAGCATTATCGATGAACTTCCCCCTGGGCGCAAACCAATTCAGACAGTGTTGCTCAAGCCTTCACAGCGGAAAGATGCCTATGACTTAATCCGCCGTGAAATCGCTCAAGAGAGACAGATATATATTGTGCTGCCGCTAGTCGAAGAATCAGAAAAAATGGAAGATATCAAGGCCGCAACTCAAGAGCGTGAACATTTACAGAATGTAGTTTTTCCAAATTTCCAAATTGGCTTATTGCATGGTCAGATGTCTTCGGCTGAGAAGGATGAAGCGATCAATACTTTTCGTAGAGGCGAGACGCAGATATTAGTCGCTACCACCGTCATCGAAGTGGGTGTGGATATTCCTAATGCATCGGTAATGTTGATCGAACATGCCGATCGCTTCGGGCTAGCCCAACTTCATCAATTGCGCGGTCGAGTCGGACGGGGAGCCGCCCAGTCTTATTGCTTATTATTGAGCGGTTCTAAGTCCCAAACCTCTCAAGAACGCTTACAGGTTATCGAACAATCACAAGATGGATTTTTTATCGCTGAGCGAGATTTCCAAATGCGCGGCAAGGGCAAAGATGAGGGTACAGAACAATCAGGACATGCAGGTTTTTCCATTGAGGATCGTTTGCCTGATGAGGCGGCGCGTCAAGAGATTTTTCAAATCGCGCGTGAGGCTGCCGAGCGAATTATCAAAAGAGATGCAACTTTAGAAAATTTTCCATTACTTAAAGCTGAGTTTGAGCTTCATTATCAACGCTTACAGGGCGGGGCGATTTTTACATAAAGAAGCTCATTGCGCTTTGCATTGTAGAATGCTAAGCAGTTTAGCATGATTAAAAACTAAAACCTAGAGGCTTGGGTCGCCTGCTGCGCGGGCGAC
>JANXUJ010000136.1 GCA_025356295.1 Cyanobacteriota bacterium | reverse complement strand
GTCGCCCGCTACGCGGGCGACCAACGCTTCTAGGTTTTTATAGATAGCTTGAGAGCTATACTGTGATTTCAACCGCGCTTTGCGCGAAAATCATCATAGTAATAGTTGTTTCATGCTGGTTGCGAGTCCTGACCTCATCGCCTTAGCGCGATCGCAAATTATATTACTGACCCAGAGTCTGGGTGCAGTCGTTAGTGCTATTTATATCACCGAAAATGTTGCTGATGGGAACTCTCCCGATCTCGTTGAGGTTGCCGTATTTCCTGAAGAAGGAGCGATCGCCTTACCCGAAGCTTTTCCGATGCTATCGATGGGTACGGGTGGCTTGGTCAGGCAGCGCCGTTTTGTACTGCCCCTGATTTATGAAGATGCAATTTTAGGTTTTTTGATGACAGGACGCGATGATCGCGATTGGTTTGAATATGAACAATCGCAAATTCAACAAATCGCAAATACTTTAGCGATCGCCTGCGCCCTCGATCGCCGCAATCAATGGTTAGTTGCTAATCAACAACGCCACTATGAACAACAAAATAATTTTTTAGCCTCACTTTTTCATCAACTTCGCAATCCCCTCACCGCAATCCGAACCTTTGCGCAGTTACTATCACGGCGAATTTTAAATGAAGACCCTAATCAAAAATTTGTGGTGGGTATTTTGCGTGAAACCCAACATATTCAAGATTTACTCAGCGAAGCCGATCGCCCTGCTCCACTTTTACTGTCCCAAGCCAATCACGAAAAAGCATTACTACCCCCTGCAACAATCAAACTTGCACCAGTCGATCTGAGCGAAATTTTGGAAGCGATCGCTAATTTT
The DNA here is from genome assembly GCA_025356295.1 of Cyanobacteriota bacterium. Classification (GTDB taxonomy): domain Bacteria; phylum Cyanobacteriota; class Cyanobacteriia; order Pseudanabaenales; family Pseudanabaenaceae; genus Pseudanabaena. The sequence continues at coordinate 3,520 of JANXUJ010000136.1, read as the reverse complement.
GCCAGTGCGATCGCTCAAGAACGTAATATTCAGTTTTTAGCAAACATTCCTGCTCATTTACCAAAAGTATTAGGCAATGAATCGTCTCTGCGGGAAGCGATCGGCAACCTTGTCGAAAATGCGCTCAAATACACGCCTGAACATGGATATGTTTTGTTAGGTGTAGATTTAAAACTTGACACAGTACATATCTATGTCCAAGACACAGGCGTGGGTATTCCCGACTCTGATTTATCACGTCTATTTGAGCGTAATTTTCGGGGGCGACAAGCAGATGGAAATATTTTGGGTACGGGGTTGGGACTAGCGATCGCCAATGAATTAGTTCAAGAAATGCAAGGAAGCATTCATGTGATCAGTCAAGTTGGCAAGGGAAGTACTTTTGCGGTCACTCTTAAGCGATCAATAAACGCGTAATCGAACGCTTTAAGAATTTCGCAACCAAAGATTCAAATCAGCGATCGTTTCAAAATCAAAAATCGATACAGCTAGATTTTCTAGCTGTATCACAGATAGTTTAGATATCCGAGATTTTATCCTCGTGTCTACCTTGCCAAACTTACGGGTTAATTGGCGCAGCAGCATCACAGTCTGTCCCTTTATCACACCCTCCTGCTTGCCAATTTGCAAACCCTCCTGCTTGCCAATTTGCAAGCCCTCCTGCTTACCAATTTGCAAGCCCTCTTGCATTGCCTCTTTATAAACACGAGTCTTCTTTAAATCGCTGTATGTAAACATAGCTTCAACCTCTTGACGACTCAATTTTGGAAACTTATATACCAATACTGCCTCTATAAATTCTACTACCTGATCCCTTAAGCTCGTATTGATTTCTTGCTCGACTTTGCGTGCGATTTTTCTTGCTATTTCAGGCGCTTTTTTTTCTGAAGCAAATATTAACTGGACAATTGCAATGCTTGGTGAATTTGTCTCTTGATCCAACCAGTCTTCTAAATACACTCTTAAGACTCGACCTGAGCCGATTAGTTCTTGACAAAATTTATCAGGTTCTGGCTCACAGTTGCGGTGGGCAAATATTGCTACTGCTTGCCAGTCTTGGATGGGGCGATATTGATTGATGTAGAGCAGAATCTCTGCCAGAAACTCGAAATAAAAGTTTTCTTTGCGTTGAAACTGTACCTCAGCTAAAAAGATTGGTTTGTGATTGTTTGGAGGCATGAAGATACCATCAAACCGAAATGCTTTCTCCTTTACTTCAACTGAGCTAAATTGATAACCTTCCGCATCTGAAATGGGGCAATCGATTAGCTCAAATAGTAGTGAGTGAAATGATTGGAATAGTTGGTAAAACAGTGTGTCGGTTTTCATCGCTCGTTAGCTTAACATACCGCTTAATCAGTTCGGTAAACCACACTATAGACATTGCAACCCTTTCGGTTAGATTAGCACTCAGTCACATAGAGTGCTAAACCACTCTAGACAAAGCCCAAAAATGCTAGTCAACTGAGTGAATACCAATGGCAACAACGACATTAAACGTAACTACCGTAAAGCCTTTAGCCGATCGCGTATTTATTAAAGTAAGCGCTAAAGAAGAAAAAACCGCAGGTGGAATTTTCTTGCCTGAGACCGCAAAAGAAAAGCCCCAAGTCGGCGAAATCGCCGCAGTAGGTCCGGGCAAACTCGATGACAAAGGCGATCGCCAAGCCCTCGAAGTCAAAGTTGGAGACAAAGTTCTTTACTCCAAATATGCTGGCACTGACATTAAGCTCGGCACTGACGAATATGTGCTGCTAGCTGAAAAAGATATTTTAGCGATCGTTTCATAATTTGCTTTTAGAGCGCTTCGCACTCTAAAAAATATTTACCAATCACCAACTAACTAATCCAAAACTATGGCTAAGAGAATAATTTACAACGAAGATGCACGTCGCGCCCTAGAGCGCGGTATGGACATTTTGGCTGAAGCCGTTGCCGTGACTCTCGGACCTAAAGGACGCAACGTTGTTCTAGAAAAGAAATTTGGTTCTCCCCAAATCGTCAATGACGGCGTAACCATCGCTAAAGAAATTGAACTAGAAGATAATGTCGAAAACACAGGCGTAGCCCTAATTCGTCAAGCTGCTTCTAAAACCAACGATGCAGCGGGTGATGGAACTACCACTGCAACCGTTCTTGCTCATGCGATCGTCAAAGAAGGTTTGCGGAACGTTGCGGCGGGTGCAAACTCGATCGCCCTCAAGCGCGGTATTGACAAAGCGACTGCTTTCTTGGTTGATAAGATCAAGGAACACGCTAAGCCAATCGAAGATTCTAAAGCGATCGCGCAAGTCGGAACCATTTCGGCGGGTAACGATGAAGAAGTCGGCGCAATGATCGCTCAAGCGATGGACAAAGTCGGTAAAGAAGGTGTGATTTCCCTTGAAGAAGGCAAATCGATGTTCACCGAATTGGAAATCACTGAAGGTATGCGCTTTGAGAAAGGCTATATCTCTCCTTATTTCGTCACTGATGCCGAACGTATGGAAGCTTCTTTTGAAGAACCCGTAATTTTGATCACCGATAAGAAGATCGCGATGGTTCAAGAACTCGTGCCAGTTCTCGAACAAGTCGCTCGCTCTGGTCGTCCTCTAATCATCATTGCAGAAGACATCGAGAAAGAAGCTTTAGCAACTCTCGTTGTTAACCGTTTGCGTGGCGTTCTCAACGTAGCCGCTATCAAGTCTCCTGGTTTTGGCGATCGCCGCAAAGCAATGTTGGAAGATTTGGCAACCCTCACAGGCGCTCAAGTCATCACCGAAGATGCAGGTTTGCGTCTTGATGCCGTCAAACTCGACCAACTCGGCAAAGCTCGCCGCGTAATCATCACCAAAGACAGCACCACCATTGTTGCTGATGGCAATGAAGCCGCAGTTAAGACTCGCGTTGAGCAAATCCGCCGTCAAATCGAAGAAACTGAATCTTCTTATGACAAAGAAAAGCTACAAGAACGTCTGGCTAAACTCTCTGGTGGCGTAGCCGTTATCAAAGTCGGTGCTGCTACAGAAACTGAAATGAAAGATCGCAAACTTCGTTTAGAAGATGCAATCAACGCAACCAAAGCTGCTGTTGAAGAAGGTATCGTCCCTGGTGGTGGTACAACCTATGTCCATCTGGCTCCTGAACTTCACACTTGGGCAACTGCTAACCTCACAGGCGAAGAACTTACTGGTGCGATTATCGTTTCCAAAGCTCTTTCTGCTCCTGTGAAGCGGATTGCTGCCAATGCTGGTTTCAATGGCGCAGTCATTGCAGAAAACGTCCGTGAAAAAGACTTCAACATTGGCTTCAATGCGATGACTGGTGAATTTGAAGATATGTTCGTGGCTGGTATTGTCGATCCTGCTAAGGTGACTCGTTCCGCATTACAAAATGCAGCTTCAATCGCTGGCATGATCCTCACTACTGAGTGCATTGTCGTTGACAAGCCCGAAGACAAGGGTGCTGGTGGCGGCGGCGCAATGGGCGCTGGCGGCGACTTCGATTATTAATCTCATCTAAACAAAAAGAGGAGGAGCGC
>JANXUJ010000135.1 GCA_025356295.1 Cyanobacteriota bacterium | reverse complement strand
CCCGCTGCGCGGGCGAACCACTCTCTAGTTTTGGTTTTTAATTATGCGATCGCCTTGACGAGATAAACTTTTATTGGATGAAAGTAAACTTACCGCTATTGCCGTCAGCTTCCATTTTGATTTGAGCAACAAAGAATTGGGCTTGGACAATTTCACCTTCGGGAGTGAAAGAGATATCGCCGAGAGGCGTTTGATATTTGCCAACTAACAAGGTGTCATTTAGTTGGGTACGAAGTTGAGGTAGAGCTAGAGTACTTAGTTTAGTGGTTTTATCCAGAGTTCGCAGGGCTTCAACAAATACTTGCACACCTGTAAATGTTTGAGCGCTAAACTGTGGTGGCTCCTTCTTGTTCTGCTCGGTGTAGAGTTGACGGAAAGCAGTATTTACTTCATTTTTTAGTTCAGGGCTATAAGCCTGAGCGATGATGATGCCATCACAAAGAGCTTTGCAGACGGGTAAAATATTGGAAGTATTTAAGCCATTACCGCCAATAATTAGCCCTTTATAACCAAGTTCCCGCAACTGCTTGACGAGGTTACCACCATCGGCTGACAGTCCTGAAATGATGATCAGATCGGGTTTGATATTAATCGCATTAGTTACTTGCGACTGAAAATCTGTATCTGTCGTTTGGAAGGTCTGCACGGTGGCGAGTTCCAAACCTTTTTGCTTAACTGTTTCTTGGAAAGTGCCTGTTTCCGATTTGCTAAATGCATCGTTTTGAGCAAAGAAGACAGCGACTTTTTTAATCTGGGGATTAATTTTGAGAGCGGCAGCGATCGCGTTCGGGGCAACTACAGCCACAGGAGCTGATACGCGCGAAATGTACTTGCCAAGCTGTGGAATGCCTTTGGCTGTATTGGATGGAGCGATCACGGGGACACCTGCGCGTTCGGCGATCGGGTCGGCGCTAAATGCTTGTTGTGAGAGGGTGGGGCCAACAATACCGACAACTTTATCTTGAGAAATTAATGTGTTAAAAGCGTTGATTGCACCCTGTTCATCGCCCGCAGTGTCTTGAAAAACTAGCCGAATTGGTGTGCCATTGATGCCGCCTTGTTTGTTGAAATAAGCCTCGGCAATTTTTGCACCAGTAACTTCTTCTTGCCCAAGCAAAGCCACGTTACTGGTTTGAGCGACCGCAATTCCGATAGAAATTGTGCTAGAGCCACTAGAGTTATTGCTATTAGGATTAGGACTTGTTTGCCCACAAGCGACAACGAACAGGCAAGACATACAAGTAGCGATCGCGTAGCCAAAAAGTTTTTTTAGAGAATTTCTCATTAATCAATACCTTTATAATCAGCCTTAAAAAGTATTTATTAGTCTATATCTTTTAGCACGATCGCCGATCCGCACATACTTCTAAGCGATAGAAAACCGTATCAACCAAATTAAATCCTTCCCAAAAAAGTAAGCTGGGTAAATGCCCTTTTGGAGCCGTGATCGCAAAGGTGAGGTTCTCATATTTGCGCCAGACTTTCGGTGATATTGATAGATTTAACCAGCGTGGTTTGCGCCAGCCAATGCGATCGCCAAACTTCTCATAGATATTTGCAAATTCCCAATAGGTATTCTGCTCATAAATCAATCGCCCACCGAGACTTTGCCAGATTTGTTGCTGAGCGCTCCAACCAAAGCGATTATTGCTAGCTTGCATCCATACTTGGTCGATCGCGATCCAGATTTCACAAGGGATTTGATTAAGATCATCGGTAGTTAGTTTTGAGATTTGAGATTTATTAGTAAGCTCCAAAATGATTTTATTAGTGAGGCGATCGCCTTCTTGCCATTGACCAAAATTTAGTGCTTCTGTTAGTTGTCTAAGTAACAGATCGAGCAAAGGATATTCAGGAATAGAAGTTAGCAGATCGCCTCGCCAAACTTTATCTAATCTGCTGCCACAATTCGCACAGAACTCTTTTCCATCAGGATTATTAGGCTTTTGACAAATCGGATTTAGGCAGTAAGGCATATTTCTGATGGCAGATTTACATTTGTTTACATTGAATGTAAATTTTAGTTAACTAATCTAAAACTTCTGTAGGAGCGTAATTCATCATGGTTTCCACACCCACAAAGCCTGAATCAAACGACAACAAGTCTCCAAAAGCAGTTGGTCTTAATGTAAATCCTACAGGTGCTGGCATATTTGGTTTTAGTAACTTTGCCGAAACTTGGAATGGTCGCATGGCGATGATTGGCTTGGTTGCTGGCTTCGCAAATGAAGTCTTAACAGGCAAAGGTATTCTCGCTCAAGTTGGCATCACTGGCGGTATCAGTGTTCTGTTTACTTTGTTTTTTACAGGATTTACTTTTGCGACATTACTCGGTTACTACGCGATCAAAGCGACTAAAGACGCAGAATAATCAGATTATCTAAAAAATTAGGTGTAGGCGCTTTGCGTCTACACCTAATTTTTGGCATTAACATACTTGATGCACCCCTCATCCCCCAACTCCTTCTCCCGAAGGAGAAGGGGAGAAATATTAGATTTCTTGTTCCCATCTCCTGCGGGAGAGGGTTTAGCGCTTTGGTGTGTCAATTATATGAACGCCTAATTTTTTGGATGTTTACGACACTTTACTTAATTAAATTATGCAAAGAAATTTTTAAAAGTACCGCTTCGCGGCACTTTTAAAAATTTCTTTGGGTTTTATATCAGCGCAGAGCGCTGTATGAAAGGTAATTGTGTGGAGAGTCGTTAAATATTGAGTATAATTTTGAAAACGATTATCATTTTTGAGCGTCATTTTTTATATTTGAGGTTTTATGATTGAGGTGCAAAATCTATCGGTGAACTATCGCGAAGTGCTTGCGCTCTCAGATATTTCATTTAGCCTAAATTCTGGCTCATTGGTTGGCTTAATCGGTCCCAATGGAGCAGGCAAAAGCACTTTACTTAAAGCGATGCTTGAACTAATTCCTACTCAAACAGGTCAAGTTTTTTATCAGCACAAGCCTCTGAAGCAGCAACGATCGAGAGTTGCCTATTTGCCACAGCGATCGCAGATTGATTGGGACTATCCTGTGACTGTCTGGAATGTAGTGATGATGTCGCGGACTTTGCAGACTGGTTGGTTTGGCAAAACGAGCCGACAATCAAAAGAAATCGTGCGTGAAGTATTAGAGCGTGTAGAACTTTACGAATTACGCGATCGCCCTATTAAAAATCTTTCAGGTGGACAACAGCAACGCGTATTTTTAGCCCGCGCACTTGCTCAACAGGCGGATATTTTGTTATTAGATGAGCCAATGACAGCCGTTGACAAAAAAACTGAGGCGTTAATGTGGCAAATCTATAATGGGTTAAAACATGAAGGTAAGACTTTACTAATTAGCTGTCATGAATGGGGAAATACGCTCGATCGCTATGATCAGTTATTACTGCTTAACCGTCATCTCGTTGCCAGTGGTACGCCTCGACAAGTCTTAACTACAGACAATATTCAGAATGCATATGGTGCATCAGTCGAGCAGATGAGTAGAAGCGATCGCGATCAATCAGAAGAGTTATTATTTTGCTAAAAATTGGCTAATTCTTAGCGTGGCGGGCGACACTCACTTTGCTTAAGCTACTTAACTCCAAAATTTGGTGGTAAGCAAAATATTAATATCTTGGCTAAACTGCCACAGATCAGGGAATATAAATTGTGGATAGTCTTCGCGGACTTCAGTCAGAGCATCTTGCCAAGCACGATCAAAAGCAGCATTAAAGAAACGTTTTAAGCTGGGTGATTGCTGCAAAGCGATCTTTAAGTGGCGGCGCTGCTCACGAATCGTGATTTCCCAACCTCGATAGTCATCAGCGCGATCAACATACAGACGCTTTAATAAATGAGCCAATAATACGCCTAATCGACTTTCAATCTCTCCTCTGTCTCGCCCCGTCAATATCTCTAGCTCGTCAATTAAATGCACTAGGTCTAATCTTTGGAAATCTTTTACTTTCAGTCTTGCGATCGCTTCTTCTAGCCATAGATAGGAGTCGCAATCATAAAGAGATGGTAATTTGATAGAGGTCTGAGTCATATGAGTCCTCCTGATTCCTGGTGATTGCTATAGTTATAACTCATCGCCTCATAGAAGAAAAATGGATCAAGTTAATTATTTAGATCATTTACCAATTGTGGAAACTTTTCATTCTGTTCAGGGAGAAGGCGCGTGGATGGGTGTGAATGCTTTCTTTATGCGCTTAGCGGGTTGTGATGTTGGTTGTCCGTGGTGTGATACCAAAATTTCTTGGAATGTAAAAAAACATCCTCAAGTTGCGATCGCTGATTTAGTTGTCCAAGCTAAAAATGCTGCGTCTGCAATGGTTGTGATTACGGGCGGAGAACCGTTGATGCATGATTTAACTGAGTTGACTCGACAGTTAAAATCGCAAGGGTTGCGAGTACATTTAGAGACATCAGGTTCTCATCCCTTTAGTGGTGATTTTGATTGGGTGACTTTTTCTCCGAAGCAGTTTAAACATCCTCATCAAAGCATTTATGCAAGGGTGAATGAACTCAAGGTGGTCGTACATGATCAGACAGATTTGACTTGGGCGGAACAGAATGCGGATAAAGTTGCACCTGATGTGTTGAAATATTTACAGGCTGAGTGGGAGACTGCCAGCAGTAGAGATTTGGTGATGCAATATGTGTTAAGTCATGCAGACTGGCGGATTAGTATGCAAACTCATAAGTTATTGGGAGTGAGATAAGTAAAGTGATAGAAGTAGAAGATGCTAAAAGTTCTAAAAAAGCGATTATTTTATTGTCAGGTGGACTTGACTCGGCAACGGTGGCGGCTCAGGCGATCGCGGATGGATATGAAGCGATCGCATTATCTTTTCGATATGGTCAGCGTCATGAACGCGAGTTACTAGCGGCGCGAGATGTTGCCGCCGCCTTGCATATTCGTGAACATTTTATCGTGGATGTGAATTTAGCGCAGTGGGGTGGTTCGGCACTTACCGATCAAAATATTGACATGCCGATAGAAGGTCTGCAATCAGGGGAAATCCCGATTACTTATGTACCAGGGCGAAATACAGTATTTATTGCGATCGCTTTATCTCTAGCTGAAGCAAAAGGTGCGGAGGCGATTTATTTAGGAATTAATGCGGTTGATTATTCGGGCTATCCTGATTGCAGACCAGACTATTTAGCAGCATTCCAGAAGTTAGCGATGCTCTCTTCTAAGGTTGGGATAGAAGGGAATGCCCCGCAATTGGTTGCGCCGCTGGTGATGGATTCTAAAGTAGATATTGTCAGGCGAGCGCAGCATTTGGGTGTGCCAATAGATTTAACATGGTCTTGCTATCAGGGCGGTGAGGTTCCTTGTGGTGTTTGTGATTCTTGTCGGATACGCGATCGCGCTATCCTTGAGGCAAATGCATAAAGCTTCACCGCTATTGTGATTTTCAGTAAAGTAAGCGCGATCGCTAATCACTTCACTTTTATGCAAATAGGCGATCGCCTACTTTTCAAATCAATACTAGGTCTAGGTTTAACACCACCTTCTACAAACCCTTATTGAAGACTGAACTTGCTTGAGAAGTACTATATTAAGGGGTATCTATCTAAATTCAAACTAAATTCAAAATTTAAATATTGGCTTTTATTTCTGCTGCTTGCTCTAGCAATGATTCTGCAAAAGCGATCGCCTGAGACCCGACAATATTTACATTTTCTGGATTTATGCCTTTTGTCTTTTGTTTTTTGCCTTCTTCCACATTCTTTCCTGAAGCAATTTGGGCAAGTTCCTGTTTACGTTCTTCTATTTCTAATAAACGAATTTGCACTTGAGTCCGATCGCTAACTACTTGCTTGCTGACCTGAAAATGGCGATCAGCGATCGCGGCAATTAGGGGTTGATGGGTGACACAAAGAACTTGTGAACTGCGGCTCAGTTGCCAAAGCTGGGTAGCGATCGCTTGAGCAACTCGTCCTGAGACACCTGCATCGATTTCATCAAATACCATCGTACCGACTTTGGTATGACTAGGTTCTAGTTGATCAATTTCTTGAGTTTTCTGATTTACAAAGCAGGTTTTTAGTGCTAATAAAAAGCGGCTCATCTCTCCGCCTGAAGCAGTTTCCGCAAGGGGTTGCAAGACTTCGCCGAGGTTGGGACTAAACTCAAAGACAATGCGATCGCTGCCTAGTGCAGTTGGCTCGATCGCATAAATACCAACTTGAAAGCGGACTTTTTCCATCGCCAACATTTTGAGCGCATTAATCTGAGCTTGTTCAAGAGCGATCGCGGCTTGTTTTCGGAAGTCGGTGAGCTTTTTACAAGATTTGTATAAGGCATGTAAATCAGCTTCAGCTTTACGTTCTAGGTCTTCGATTGAAATGCTTTGATCAGTTAGTTCTGCAAGCTCGTTATGTAACTTCTCGGTATAGGCGATCGCTTCAGGCAGAGTGCCATATTTACGACAGATTTGTTTGATTTGATTAATCCGTTGCTCAATTGTTTCTAATTGTTCAGGATCAGACTCAAGACGATTGGCGTAAGTGTTGATTTGTCTACCTGCTTCTTCCACTTGAGCGAGGGCGCTGGTCACTAATTCGAGAATTCCTTCCGCTTCTCGATCCAGCGTCACCATTTCGCCGAGAATCAACTCAGCTTGCCCTAATAAATCCGCACAAGCATTACCGCCATCATTTTGATAAAGAGCCTCATAAACCGCATAGCCTTGCTTCTGCAACTCCACACTATGAGCTAACCGATTGCGATCGCCTTCGATATTTTCTAATTCATCAGGATCATCTAAATTCGCCGCTTCCAGTTCCTTTAACTGATAGCGCAACATATCTAAGTGCTGCAAACGATTGCGTTTGTTCTGTTGGCGCTCAAATAGAGCTTTGCGCGATCGCTCTTTGATTTCAAATAATTTGGCAACTTTCTGGCGCTGAGATAGCAGAGCTTGATTACCAAAATTATCAAGCCATTCCCTTTGTTGCGCCGATTGACTCAGCAAGATTGTCTGTCCTTGTGCGGTGATTTCGACTAAGCGATCGCGCAATTCTTGGATTTGCTGCTTATTGACCACCACGCCATTAATGCGAGTGCGATTGCTGCGAGCCGTGATTTCGCGACTACAGATCAAAGTTTCAGGATCAAGAGCATCGATTTCTTGAGTTTCTAACCATTGCGCGATCGCTTGATTAGTCGAAAAAGTTGCCTCAATATTGGCGCGACTGGTTCCAGTTCGCAACATTCGCACTGACACCTTGCCACCGAGTGCCGCATCGAGAGCATCCAGCACAATTGACTTGCCTGCGCCTGTCTCGCCTGTGAGGATATTCAGTCCAGCATATAGCTCAAGTTCTAGGCGATCTATCAACACAAAATTTTCAATTTTTAGACTCAGCAGCATATTTTTTCTTATAAAATCTGAATTAAGTAAAGGAAAGTGCGAAGAGCCTCCCTCTACTTAAAATTTAAATAGACAAATTAAATAGGCAAGGTTTCTCCATTTAAGAGACGTTTTGAGGCGCTGAGCAATTCCTCTTCGAGATACGGTTTAGTGAAGTATCCCTTTGCGCCTAACTGAATAGCGGATTGACGATGGCGATCGGCTCCACGCGAAGTTAACATTGCAACAGGAATCTCTTTAAGGCGAGCATCTTTTTGTAATCTCGATAGCAAGTCCAATCCATCCATTCGCGGCATCTCAATATCACAGAAGATCATGTCACAGGGCAGACCAGCACGGAGTTTTTCCCATGCATCTTGCCCGTCTTTTGCTTGTTCGACTCGATAACCCACCTTCGCAAATGTCAATGATAACAACTCGCGCACTGTAATCGAGTCATCGACAATCAACACTGTCGGATCGACCGCAATATTTTCTTCGATTGGCGGTTGGATAATCACACCCGAAGCGGAAGGTCGTAGTCTACCATTAGCAATGTCAAACAGCTCTAACACGTTAGCGATCGCCATCACTCGACCATCTCCTAACACAGTCGCACCAGCGATTCCCGCAGGCTGAGGAATTGGACCTTCCAGTTGCTTGATCACGATTTCATATTCCCCAAGAAACTGATCGACTTGCAGAGCGAGATATCCACTGTCATTGCGGAGAATGATGATACATATCTCGTCATTGTCTTGCTTACCGTAGATATTGCTACGGCTGATATAGCGGCTATAAGATAGTAGGTTGGAAAGATGCTGAAACGGCAAAATTGTATCTCGCCAAGGCAAACATGGTTGACCTTTTTCGTTAAGTACAATCTGGCTTTGAGGGACTTCTACCATATCCTCAAAGCCATCAACTGGGAATGCAACCCGCGCGCGATCGCTAATACAGAACATCGCCTTAGAAATACTCAGCGTCAGCGGCAAGCGAATCGTAAAAGTTGTACCTTTACCGACCACTGATTCGACAATAATCACGCCGCGAATGTCGTCAAGACAGGTTTTTACCACATCTAGACCAACGCCGCGACCTTTAAACTCATCCGCTTGAGCCGCAGTACTAAATCCTGGTTCAAATAGTAAAGCGTAAACTTCAGTATCATTGAGTGCATCCACTTCAGACTGAGTTCGCACTCGCTTAGCAACTGCACTTTTCTTCACCTTGTCAGTGCTAATCCCCGCACCATCATCACCGATTGAGATTACAGTTTGGTTGCCTTGATGATAAGTCCGCACCGTGAGCCTGCCAGTTGCCGATTTTCCCGCTGCTTGCCGAGTGGTGGGGTCTTCTAATCCATGATCGATCGCATTGTTAACAAGGTGCGTTAGAGGATCAGTAAGCTGTTCCAAAATCGCTTTATCAATTAAAGTTTCGCGTCCATAGATTTCCAATTCAGCTTGCTTGCCTGTCTTGAGCGCGCGATCGCGAATACCTCTAGGCAAGCGATCAGCGATCTGGGCAAAGGGAACCATGCGTGATTGCTTCAAATCATCTTGAACTTGGGTCGTAATTGTTCCCAACTGACGCGTCACCTGATCGGTCTCGCCGACCACAAACTCAATGTCAGAAGCAGACTCGCGCACGCGCACAATCAACTCAATAATCTCTTGCGATAGAACATGGAAAGTGTTATACCGATCCATCTCAATCCCTTCAAAATCATTAGTAACCGAACTATTCGAGTTCGCTCCATCACTAGAATACGATGTCTCAAAGCTAGATGAACGTCCACGTCCAGCCGTGAGCGAAGCCTCTAACAAAGAGCGATCGTACTGATCACGCATTCTTTGAGATACATCGCTAAGCAATTGAACTTGCTGTAAGAGATTAGTAATAAACTGTTGCAAACGCTCCTGATCTTGCTCTAGAAGGTTACGATTTACGACTAATTCACCAACAAGGTTATTGAGACTATCAAGGTACTTCACGTCAACCCGCATTGTTGAGTCGGTCAACCTTTGCTTGCGAGTAGTTGTGGGAGGACGGGCATTGGATTTAGTTTTGATCGGACCAACATCTTTACCAAATGTATCTCGAATCATCCCTTCCAAGTCATCAAAGTCGTCAACAGGCTTTGCTTTTGATGTGGGAGTAACTAAAGAAGTTCCCACATTTGTTGATCCTGATGTCTCAAAGCTACTAGAGTCATCGTCACCTAAAAGAGCTTCTAACTCATCGAAGTTCATCTCATCAGCATCAATCAGCGGCTGCTGATTAATCATAAAAGTTTCTGTGACTTGACTGTCAAACATTCCATGGGGCGTAATTCCATGAGGCGTAGTACTACCAATCATTGTTTCTAAATCATCGAAGTCAAAGTTGTCATCAATACCGTTTAGTTCTTCTACAAAATCTAAATCCGACTCAATTGCTAAGTTATCAATTACAAAATCATCACCGACAAAATCATCACTTACAAAATCTTCTGAAGCTAACTCTCCTGAATTTGTCAATCGACTAATATCAGATTCATCATCCACTTGGAAGAAGTCCACTAAATTATCGATAGTGTTGCTGGCTGTGATTTCACTTATATCTTTAACATCGATATCTTCAACATCAAAATTTAGGGCTTCTTGAATGATGGTCAGATGCTCATCTATTGCCTGAATATTATTTATATGAATATTATCTATATCTGGCAAGTCATCAACTATACTTGCGGTCTCATTAAGTCCACCATTCTGAGTAAGCGATCGCTTGTCATCAAAATCAAAATTGTTTTCTTCTAGAATCGTCAGATCATCTTCATCAGCGTTAGTAAATAATGCTTCAATATTCAAATCATTCCAAGTACTATCAGTAGGATTTTCGGCAACAAAATCTTCGGCTAAACTTTCAGACTGCTCAGATACGGCAAAAAACTCAGCTAAGTCATCTGTACTGGCAGTCTCCGAGATTATTAGCTCCGAGTTAATAATCTCGGAGTTAATAATGTCAATCTCTTGAGGCTCATCAAAAAAGTCTCCTAAGCCGTCAATAGTATCAACTTCGCTATTAAGTTCATCAGAATCAGTAAAATCACCAAAACTCGATCCAACTGGATTCGGCTCAAAGAAATTTAGACTATCATCTAATGTGAGACTGCTGGGAATTGAGCTTGAATCACTTATGAATTCATCACTATCAAATCCTAGCTCGTCAAATATATTTAAGCTAGCATTATCGTTGATATCGAGAGCTGGAGATGATGGTATCGATTCTTCATGGAAAATATCAATAGCTCCGAGAGATTCGTCTATGCAAACTTCATCGAGAATTTCTTCAAAATCTTCATTAAAATTTTCATTGATCGCGAAGGGGTCTTCAATTAGGGTCATTCCTTCTTCAGAAAAAGTTAAGGCAAACGGTTCGCTAGACATGTTTTCGTTGGACACATTACGATCGCTATCTATAGCGATCGTATTTTCTTGTCTCGCGAGTTCCGCAAAATATTCTTCACTAGAGAGAGAGCCAGTAGTATCTGGCGTGTCAATAAATTCATTAAATTCTGCAAACTCACCCAATTCTTCGCCCAATAATTGCTCAGGCAACTGCTCAGAAATTTCTTGGTCATTTGGTTCTTTCAGAGAATCAATATCATCGGAAAACTCACCAAATAGTTGATCTATGCTCGACTCTTCATAGATTGGACTACTAGAGATTGCTCCTGCATTATTGTCAGAACCATGACCGAGCAAATCGGCAAACTCATCCTGATTGCCTGCGATCGCATCGGCTCCATAACTTGAAATATTTGTCTCATTAGATTCGATATCTTCCCATGCAGAATCAAAATCAATGTCGTCATTTTCAAATAGAATTGCCAAAGATTTTAACTCTGATGCGCCAACCTTTGGACCATCAACATTTTGATTTTCAGTGGTTTTATATTCACCCTCCATCCAATCTAGCTGATCTTCAAAGTTATCCGTCAAGTTAAATGCTTCCTCATTGGCTGGCTCTGCAAATAAGTCTATACCTACATTTATATCTAGATATTCATCTTCTACATTTTTAGGAGTGGCTATATCTGTGATTACATCCAAAGTTGTCAAATCTTCCAAATCTTCCGCGATTTCCTCTTTATCTCCAGAAGCTGTCGTGAAAATCGTGCTAACTTCATCATCCTCTGGTTCAGTAACGCGATAAGGCAATAAATTTTGGAGTTGCGATGATACTGTAATTTCAGTTTCGCGGTTTGACAGCACCAAATCTTGAGCTTCTTTTAGCTCTCTGATTAAAATTGGCGCAAGAGTGCGGTACGAGTTATTGGGTTGAGCGATCGCATTTTTGATTTGGACAACAAAATTAGTCCAATTTCCCAGATCAAAGTTATTGCCAATCTCTTGAAAGTAATTGCAAATTGTTTGTAACTGCGATCGCGTGTCTATGGAATCAACACCACGAAATAATTGCAGCATGTCTCGCATTCTAGTCGTAACTTCTTGCTGAAATACTGATTCTGGAGACACGACTAATTCTGAATCATCGAAAATATTTTTTGTCTCTTGATGCTCTTGATCAGCAATTATCTTTCCACCCGTATTTGAGACTAACTGATTTAGATATGACTCTAACTCTGCAAAAACTGGCTGAACTCGTTTATTTGTCTCAGTTGTTAATTGATCCGATATTCTAAAGCCGCCTTGCAATTCATCTAACAACTCTGATAGAGGATCAAACCCAGCTAATAACAAGCTTTTTAGGCGTTCATCGACTATTATTTGAGGATTTTCTGTGAGAATTTTAAAGAAGTCTTCTAATCGGTGAGCAACATGCTGAATGCTACCGACACCCAACATCGCAGCGCCACCTTTAATAGAATGAGCGGCTCGAAAAAGCTCATTAACTGATTCAGAATCATTGAGAACATCTTGCAAGTTTAATACTCCTTGCTCAATCGTCTGAAGATGTTCGCGAGCTTCTTCGATAAAGTAGCCCATGATCCGCTGCTGTTGTTGTTCCGAGTTCATGAAAGAATCCTCTCAAAGATTTGGGTATGCGTAACTAGCAAAAAAATATTATCGACCTCCCACTGTTTTGTCAGTCGAATCAACGCGGAATCGTTCCACAGAATCCTGTAGGCTGCGAGCAACACTTACGAGGTTTTGTAGTGAGGCTGACACTCTTTGAGACTCTTGCGAAGTTTCTTGAGCGGTCAACTCAACTGACTGCATAACCTGCGACACAGTTCGCGAAGTCTCGGTTTGTTTGACAGTATCTTCGGTGATGGAGATTACCAAAGTTTCAATGCGATGTGAGACTTGGATAATATCAGTTAAGGACTGACGGGCTTGTTCAGCACGCTTTGTACCGTCAATGACCTGTTGTGTCCCGACTTCCATCGCTTGCTGCACATTACTGGTTTCACTTTGAATTTGCAATACGATTTGTTCGATTTCTTTAGACGCTTTAGCCGCGCGATCGGCTAGTTGTCTAACTTCGTCCGCAACGATCGCAAAGCCCCGTCCTGCATCACCTGCTCTCGCTGCTTCAATACTGGCATTGAGAGCGAGTAAGTTCGTCCGCGAGGCAATCTGTGAAATCAAACCGACAATCTTAGAAATCTCTTGTGAAGACTCACCGAGACGCTTAACCTTGCGGGTAGTCTCAGCGACTGTTTCGCGAATTTCCAAAATACCTGCTACGGTGCGTTCCACCGCCTCACCACCTTTTTTAGCTGTCTCTGAGGCGAGCTTGGCAACTTGGTCGGCTTCGCGAGCGCTCTCGGCTACACGTTGAATCGATTCGGTCATCATTTGCACTGAGTTTAAGGTGACGCTAAGTTCTTCAGCTTGGCGTAATGCATCTGATGACAGACTGCGAGCAAATGCTTCATTTTCGCGCGAGCTTTCGTTTACCTGTCGCGCGGCAATCTTTACTTGGTTAACAATCTCGCGCAGGTTTTGAATCGTGAGGTTAAATGAGTCGGCAACCGCACCGAGGACATCGGCTGTTACCTCAGCTTGTACGGTCAAATCACCACGCGCCGCGCCTTCTACGTCATCAAGCAAGCGAATTACCTGACGTTGTAAGTCTTCTTTGGCTTGTTCTTGCTCGGCGGCTTTGCGCTGGGCCTCGGTGGTGTTAGATACAATCGACTGAATCATTTGATTAAAGCTTGCCGCCAGTTTGCCAAACTCGTCTTCGCTATAGACGATCGCCCGCGGACTCATGTCGCCCCGAATGACTGCTTCAAACTGGGATTGCAAATTTTCGGTTGATCGCTCAACCAGTTTAGAAGAGCGCTTGCCTAAGCCCCATGCGATCGCACCACTAGCGAGCGCGGCGGCTCCAGCCATCATCCAGCCAGTATTACGAACCTGTTCACGTTGTCCTTGATCTTTGATCGACCCTGTCGCAAAGTTAGTAACTACTCCTGCTGCCACCATAGCGATAACGCCCGCCGCGATCGCTGTAACCAAAGTCTTGGTTTTTAGAGGCATGTTGTCAAAAGGTGAAAATAGACCACCTTGCTCAGAAGCCTCCGCAACTACTTCAACCCCCGCCCGATTTGCTGATGTCCCGATCGTTCCTAGCCCAAATAGCTCTGCTTCATTGTCCGATTGGTTAAATCGTGATGTTGGGATATCTTTATTAGCTACTGCGGTCGTATTACTGGGACGTACCGATGTGGCAAAATCCTGAGTACTAAAGTCTTGACTGCTAAAACCAGATAGCGATCGATCCGCGACCATCTGAGTTGCTTCGGAATCATTAAAAGAATTAGCAAAAGATGCGCCGCTAATATCGTCAAACTCATCAAACTCGTCCATAAAGACGACATCAGTATCTGAATTTAGACCGCTTGAGTTACTAGCATTGTAACTAGGGAAATTGGCTGATCCCGACATCTGCGTCTCAGCACTATAACTGTATTGCCCAGACCCATTCATCGAAACATCAGAATTAAAATCTTCAAAATCAAAGCCTGCATCTCTAGATTGACTCTGCTCACTTTTTTCGTCTGAAGACCAAGATTCTTGCTTGTAATTTGATTGAGAATTATAACTGTCGCCTTCATAAGCATATTGCTTGTTTGTAAACTCATCTGCTACTGAGCCATGCATATCCTCTAAGTTATCATCATGATAACTATCATCATCAAAATCCAGTCTTTCTTTTGCAGCCGCAATACCACTATAAGCATATTCAAGAATTGAGTTGTCGTCAGTCAGTTGCAAAACAATTTCATATTCACCGATTGAGTCTTGATATAGTTCTAGGGCAAGATTGGTGTGAGCATGAAGCAACCTATACATAGGATCACTAGGACATAATTTGACAAGCTCTTGGGTCAATTTGGCAGATTGATTGTAGTCCCCCTGCATATAAGCTAAGGAAGCTTTTTCGTATTCTTTTTGATGTTGTGTACTTGAGGACATGTGCTTTCTCCTAAAATCGCTAAAATCTCTGCTATCTGCTGGAAATTATCTGCTGGAAATCATCTGCTGGAAATCATTTTTTATTGTCTTTTACTTCTAGCCATATGCTTTATCTAGGAAGCCCAGCGTGCTGATCGCAAAATATTGACTTGATCTAGCAACTTTAGAGGGTCGCTATTGTCCATTATCCACTCACCTTTGATAAATGGAGCCATACTGTCAGAGCTATTTCTAGACATGTTTAGCTTTGTCGAGTCAAGCCAAGCCATTACACTGATTTGATCTACTGCTAACCCTAACATCATGCCCTGATCTTCGATCGCGATGATAGAGATTTCGGCGCGATCAGTATTAACGGGAGGAGCCTCTCCCAAAAATTGTCCCAGATCGCCTACCCAAACTACTCTACCGCGAATGTTAACTGTCCCTAGTAACAGCGGGGAGACATTCGGCATCGGATTGATCCGATCTGGAGCATATTCTAGAACTTGACTGACTCCAATCGCAGGCAAGGCGAACTCAATCCCAGAAGCCACAAAAAATCTTAGGTGCAGCTCACCTTCTGGGGCTTCGAGGCTTTGTTCAAAGTCTGTGGCTTGATCTTGTCCGATACCAGGGAAGAAGTCTTGGTTTCCTGCCATAATTTGGAAATCTCTACTTTGCAAAATTGCAACTTTATTGATGTTTTCAAGTTTAAAAAATATTAAATCAAACCAGAAGTAGACCAGAATCAAATATTAAAGTATTGATAGTAACTAACGTCCCTTAAATAATCAAGAATTGTTGTTTAGTTTATAAATATCCTTACTAAAATTATTAAGTTTTTCTAAGTAACTGTCTAACAGTTCCAACTAGCTCTTGAGGCTGAAATGGTTTGGCTATATAGGCATCAGCGCCCTGCTTCATTCCCCAATAGCGATCAAATTCTTCACCCTTAGACGAACACATTACAACAGGAACGCGATTGGTTTTGGGATCGGTCTTAATGCGGCGGCATAGCTCATAGCCATTCATACGAGGCATAATAATGTCCATGACAACGATATCTGGACAACTGCCTTGCATTTTCTCTAGAGCCTCTACCCCATCACCTGCGGTTTTGACAGTTAGACCGCTACCTTTAAGTAAGTCCTCAATCATTTCCCTCTGTGTGACACTATCTTCAACTACCAAAACTATACTCATACATGAATGCCACGATAGGATGCTTTCACTTGCTTAATCATTAGTTAAACTGTTCATATTTTAGTCTTCTCTGATGAAGAAAGTTAGATGTGAAAGTCCAGACACAAAATAGCATGTATAGTGCTTTGGACTATGATTAAAACTAACTGTTTTTTCAAAGCCTTGTGTAGTAAGGATTTGAAAAAACAGTTAGTTTTAATCGAGATTAGATAACTCGATCAAGGGTGCGATATTGGACAGCTTCGGCTATATGCACAACTTGAATATTTTCGGCGCTGACGAGATCGGCGATCGTGCGAGACACTTTGAGGATGCGATCGGTAGCGCGGGCTGATAGACCTAAGCGTTTAATCGCTGCTTCTAATAAGTCGCGAGAAGGATTATCTAACTTGCACCATTGACGTAAATGTCTAGATTGCATTTGAGCATTGCAATTTACTTTTGCTTCTTGTTCAAAACGGTTTTGCTGAATTTTGCGCGATGCTTGAACACGTTCTTTGACTGAGCTAGAGTTTTCGCCATCTAGCGATCGCGTCATTTCTTCGGGCTTTAGTCTTGCTACGGTTACTTGTAAGTCAATCCGATCCATCAAGGGACCTGAGAGTTTTGCCCAATATTGCTCACGTTGACGTGGTGTGCAGGTGCAAGGCTGGACTGAGTCGCCGTAGTATCCACACTGGCAAGGATTTGTACTGGCGATCAGGGTGAATTGGGCGGGGAAAGTCACTGATTGACGGGTGCGAGAAATGCAAACAAATCCATCTTCTAGGGGCTGTCGCAAAAATTCCAACACGTCTCTTTTGAATTCGGTAAGCTCGTCAAGAAATAACACCCCATTTGTGGCGAGTGTGATTTCTCCAGGTCGTGGAAAACTGCCGCCGCCGACAAGTGATGGACCAGAGGCGGAATGGTGGGGACTGCGAAATGGGCGATCGCTGACTAAGCCTTTACCTTTTGCTAAACCAGCTACAGAGTGGATTCTAGTCACTTCGAGCGCTTCGTCAAAGTTCATATCTGGCAAAATACTCGGTAAGCGCCTTGCTAATAGAGTTTTGCCAGACCCGGGTGGTCCGACAAAAATCAGATTGTGTCCACCTGCGGCAGCTATCTCTAGAGCGCGGCGGGCATGGTGTTGACCTTTGACATCTTTGAGGTCTAGCTTAAATTCGCTTTCATGCCATTTAAGTTCATGATTGGCAACTACTGGTTGATATTTTTCAGGATTAGCTAAAAAATCGCCGACTTCAGTAATAGTGGCTAAGCCATAGACCGATAAGCCTTTGACTAGAGCTGCTTCTTGAGCATTTTCTTTCGGCACGATGATCCCAATCATGCCCAGACGTTGCGCGGCGACAGCGATCGGTAATACTCCTGAAACAGGACGCAGCGAGCCGTCTAGGGAAACTTCACCTAAAAATAAATGATCGCCTAATAACTGTGGATCAACTTGTTCGGAAGCCGCTAAAATGCCGATGCTAATTGGTAAATCAAATATTGGTCCTTCTTTACGCAGATCGGCAGGTGTGAGGTTAATCACGATCTTTCGCATTGGAAAGGCATACCCAGAGTTTTTGATGGCGGCTTTGACTCGCTCTCGACTTTCTTGAACTGCGGTGTCAGGTAGTCCGACTAAGGTGATTCCGGGCAAACCTCCCGAAACATCTACCTCTACTCCCACTTGGATAGCATCAATGCCTAAAATGGCTGCACTCCAGACTCTTGCTAGCACGTTTCCCCGTAAAACTGAGTTGTTATAAAATATTCTTGTTTAAGAATAACATCTCCCTAGTATTCAGAAGTTAGTGTTCAGCAAAGCTGAGCGATCGCATTCTGACTTCTTGTCGTTCTGGAGGGCTGACTTGCATCTGTGGACTGAGGTTATTGCCAAATTGCCAAGAGTCATCAAAAGGATGAGCTGCTAGACTGCAAGAATCCCATGTCGCACGGACAGAAACGTCCAATTTCCCACAAAAACCGTCTCTTCTTCCTTCAGGACTGTAGTGCTGACAGAATCGACAAGCTGTAACTGAGTTGCTTGAAGAGTTCATATGTCTTATTTGGCTTTGCCAAGTTTACTAAAATTAGTTTGTTAATACTCTAATTATCAGGGGTGACTTAAGGTATTAATTAGCATCAAAGTACCCTAAAACTCTTGTTTGCATAACGTTTCAGCGATCCCAAATAAAATATTAATTTAATAATCTCTTAACTGATTCCTGTAATGCTTTGATGACAATCTTCTTGACGTATTTCCTGATCTAAATCATTCTTTTTAATAATTAAGAGAATATAAAGATGTTGGTTTCTTGACTTTTATATGTTTTTGTCTAAGTATTTTTACTCAAGTATTTCTACTTAAAATTTTGATGCTGCTATTTTGTGATTGAACTGTCTCGACTGTTTTGGCGGTACAGAGATGATCGGGCAAGGCTGAACCTGAGGGATCGAGCTTTTCGGCTAGATGTGGATATTTAATCCTGCCGTGATTCCGTTCTTGCCAGACTTTGATAAATACGGGGGCAATGCGATCTAAATCTTCCCAAGTCAAGGCGCAGTCTTTAAGTTGACCATCATCCCATCTTGCTTGAAAGATTCTCATTAATAAGCTTTTCCCAGATTCGAGGGTGCTATCTGTCCCAAGCGATCGCAGAGCAGCTTCGCAAGCATCAGCCAACATGACTACGCCTGTCTCGCGAGATTGGGGAATTGGTCCAAGGTAGCGGAAATCTGCCTCAACTACATCATCTGAAAGCTGTTTGGCTTGGTGATAAAAATAAGAAATAGCGATCGTGCCTTGATGCTCAGGAATAAACGCTTGCAACATTTCGGGAAGATGATATTTTTGTGCTAGTTTGATCCCACCTGAAACATGTTCTTTAACAATTTGAGCGCTTCGCCAAGGATCGTTAAGCGTGTTGTGTGGGTTTTGTTGACCCATTTGATTTTCAATAAAATATTCAGGTCTTAAGGTCTTGCCAATGTCGTGATAGAGCGTACCTGTTCTGACTAGAGTTGTGTCGGCTCCTATTTCGCGGGCGGCGGCTTCGGCAAGGTTGGCGACAAATAAGGTGTGTTGAAATGTGCCTGGAGTCTCTGTAACTAGACGGCGTAATAGAGGACGATCTAAATTAGCTAGTTCAGCGAGTCGAAATGGAGTCAAGGCGTAAGAAATATGCTCTAGGTAAGGGATTGCGCCGAGGGCAACGATCGCGGAAATTAGCCCTCCTGATCCATATTGGAGCGCAGTAATTAGGAGCAGTATGGGCGGTGTTGAGCCGCCAATCAGGGCGATCACTAGATAGGCAGTAGTTTGTAAAACAGCTACTAACAACCCTGCGGCGGCAAGGTGCGATCGGGTAAGAGGACGATTAGTAATTGCGGCGGCGACAATTGTGCCGATTAAGATCGGACTTAGTGCTAACAAGTCATGGCTAATAGAAATAGCTAACAAGCTCGATGTTAGGCAAGTTATCAATAAGGCAAGGCGAGAACTGTAAAAACTCCCGATAATTAGCCCCATACTTGCCAGTGGGACAAATACAATCATATTGGGAGCCATTAATACTACGGCAAGAGAGTTGCCTATGCAGATGAGTCCCAACGCTAAAAAGTCTTTAATATGCAGTTTTACTTTGAGTAAATATTGCCATCGGCGATTAGCGTAGCTAAAAACTCCCAAGGCGATCGCAGTTATGCCGATCATCAAAATCAAGCCACTGAGGTTGACTCGGCGTTGGGTCATTTTTAGTTCATCTAAGATCACAAATTGTCGCTCGGTAATTTTTTCACCCCCTTTAACTATTAAGTCCCCTGCCTCTAAGGATATTCTTTGAACTTGAACGGATTCAGATGCTTTGATTGCTCGTGCGGTTGTGCCAACATAATCAATCGTTAGATTTGATTTAACTGTGGTGCTGAGCAGGGCGATCGCCATTACTCGATGTTCTTCGTTGGTTGGCAAATTTCTGAGATTGGTCAGCCGTTTTTGCAGCATATTATCTGGCAAGCCGACCTCAATTCCTGCGGCTTGGGTGTCGATGAGGGCAAGTCGGGTCAGTTTTTTGGTTGTGTCCCATTCCTCATTAGTCATCTCTAAGAGGCGATCGCGAAACATGGCAGGTCCTTTAGCGGCTTGCTCCCGAGTCTTCAAATATGATTTGCGAATCTCGATGACAATATTGATTAATTTTTGATAGTCTTGAGAAGTGGCGTTGAGTTTGTATAAAGTTAGCTCAGCTAAAGCGATCGATGAGATTTCTTGCGTTTTGCTAATATCTTTATTAAGAAAACTTAAGATGACGTTAGTCTGATTATTGACATTACTGGCTAGCTTATTGGCTTTATCTTGTAACTGATCCCATTCCCATTCAGGAATTTGCCTGAAATATCGCTGAATATCATCACTCAGTATTTTGCGATCAGTATATGGCAAATTTCCTGATGATGTTCGTAAATTATCACCCACGCGTAACAGTTCTTCTAGGTGCTTTATTGCCTCAGCATCAATCTCAGGGTTACTGCGATAGATGGGGATTACTTGCTGCTTAGCTAGCTCTTGTGCCTGTCGAGTGGCTTCAATATCTGTTGCTGTAATCGATTTAGGCGCTCGTAAATCTTGATCGATAAATGTACCGATAGTTAAGCGCGGCTCAGAATAAAAACGCATACTCAGAATTGCTGCAAGGCAGACAAAAGTAATTCCGATGACTGCTTTAAGAAACCACGTTTGAGATAGACGCTGCTGAGTTATTTTTGGGAGCGCTGATGCATGGGTGGGAACGATTCCCATAGTTTAATTACTCAAGTAAAAATGGTTCTTAAGAACAAAATGTAATTAATTTCACAATTAAATTAGTGAGGAAGAGCAAGACATAAGCCGGGTTCTGTTTTAGGAGTTTTATCAACGACCTTAGCGGTTATCTATCTGGGATATTTGTTACCAAATACCTCATGCGGCACACGCTTGATGCGATCGCCTAGCTCTCACTAGACAATCTCATTAAGCAACGGATACAAGATCATTTGAAAATCGCAACACTTGTATCCTCTCGCCTTGCTTCCAACTGGGGTTTACCTAGCCAGAGCCTCACGACTCTGCTGGTGCGCTCTTAACACACCTTTGCACCCTTACCTGACAAAATCAGGCGGTATATTTCTGTGGCACTATCCTCGCGATCGCTCGCACTGGGCGTTATCCAGCAGCCTGATCTTCACGGAAGCCCGGACTTTCCTCAAAATTTGTGCTAAGACAAATTCCGCAACCGCGCGCTTACTCTTCCCTATTTCTATTATGTACTACCCGCGAAAAAGAGGATACTTCGTGCCTAAAAAAAGTAAGCTGCCTTTACTTCTGCGGACATCAAGAAAAAAGCATAAAAACAATAAAAAGAATATTTATCAAAACGAAATTGTTTTGCTACACTGTCTGGGTATTCTTGGTCTAAACTAAAAAGCCTCGAAACGTCTCAAAAAAATCGCAACTTTTTATTCTTTGTTCGCAAGCGTGACTAACTAAATGATGAAACACTTCTCCAAAGGAATGTACACGCTATTTTTGTCCTTAGTCTTGGTACTTATTGCGGGAGTGTCTCAGACTGCTGCTGCTAACGTCTTAAGAGTTTTAGTCAAGGAAGAAAGTGGCTCTAAGATGACCGTTGCGGTGACGCAACCATCGACCCTGCAAACCTCAGGACAGTCAAATCGCCGTCTCGATGCGGGTAAGTGGTACACATTGCCGCTCACATCTGCATATCGAATTACTCCTAGTAATAACGGATTAGTGCAAGTCGGTAACAATCTTTATCCAGGTGAGATTGAGTTGCGCGCTTGGAATAACAAGGCGATCGCTGTCAATGTCTTATCTCTTGAGGAATATCTCCGCAGTGTTGTTCCGAGCGAAATGCCTGCTAGTTGGCATATGGATGCATTGATGGCACAAGCAGTTGCGGCGCGTAGCTATGCGGTCAACACTCAGCGTCAACGTAAATGGGGTGAAGCTCCGTACGATTTGGTTAGTGATACTCGCGATCAGGTGTATAAAGGCTTTTATCGTTTTGACGCTCAGACAGGGCAAGCGATCGCCTTAATTCATAGTCGCAGCGATCAAGCTGTCGCCTCAACTGCGGGCTATATGCTGAAGCCAGGGTTTAAAGGTTATTACCGCGCCCGTTTACAACGCAACTGGATTAGTTGGGGCGGTGGCTATATGCCCGTCTCTGATGGACAGCATCTCGATCAAGAAATGTCCCAACAAATGGCACAAAATGGTTGGAATTGGGTGCAAATCTTGTCTTGGTGGTATCGCGATGAGCCAATCAAAAACTAAATCTTAAAAAATGGGTGGTGCTAAGCACCACCCATTTTTTGGTAGTTATGCAACACAATTACTAAAATCAAATATTCTCAAAATTAAAATATCGACAAACTTATGGCTGTTAAAAAATTATCGGAAGTAGAAATTTCTGCGGCGATCGCACAGCTAGAAGGTTGGGCAGTAGTTGATCAGAAATTACAGAAAAACTTTAAATTTCGTGATTTTGTGGAAGCCTTTGGATTTATCAGCAAAGTGGCGATCACAGCGGACAAGATGGGACATCATCCTGAACTTTTTAATGTATATAACAAAGTCAAGATTGATCTGACCACGCACGATGCCGATGGCATCAGCGCTCTTGACTTTGAACTAGCCCAAAAAATTGACAAACTCTGATCAAAAAGAAGGAGCGCTTTGCGCTCCTTCTTTTTATGCGTGGCGCTTTTGATGCCATTGCCATGCGTGCTGCAAAATTAAATTTAGATCGGCATATTGGGGCTGCCAATTCAGGATTTTTCTCGCTTTCTCAGCGCTACCAACTAAAGCGGGTGGATCGCCTGCACGGCGATCGCCGATCACCACATTTATCGGCTTACTCGTAATCTCCTTTGCAGCGTCAATCACCTGTTTAACTGAAAAGCCGTTACCATTACCTAGATTGAAGATTTCGCTCTTGTTACCATCAAGCAGATATTGCAATCCCAGCACATGAGCTTCCGCAAGATCGCTCACATGGATATAGTCGCGGATGCAAGTCCCGTCAGGCGTGGGGTAATCAGAGCCATAGACTGTAATCGCTTCACGTTTACCAAGAGCAGTTTGCAAAATGAGCGGAATCAAGTGCGTCTCAGGATTGTGATCCTCACCGATCGCACCATTAGGATCGGCTCCCGCTGCGTTGAAGTATCTAAAAATTACTGACTTCAGTCCATAAGCAACGTCAAAATCTTGCAAGATGCGCTCAACCATCAGCTTGGTTGCACCATATGGATTAATCGGTGCTTGGGGATGATCTTCGGTAATTGGTATTTGCTGCGGCACACCATAACTGGCGCAAGTGGAAGAAAACACAAAAGTTTTAATATTTGCGGCAATCATTGCTTCGAGCAGGGTCAAAGTGCCAACGACATTGTTGCGATAGTATTTCTCAGGCTGAGTTACTGACTCACCCACATAGGCATAGGCGGCAAAGTGCATCACGGCGCTAATCGGGCGATCGCACTTGACTTGATCGCGAAATAATTTATCTAGCAGGGCGCGATCATTAGTATCACCAATAATCAATTTTGCACCTAAAGTTTCGGCTATATCTTTGTGACCATACACAAGATTATCTAAGATTAAAACTTCACAACCCACTTTTTGCAGAGCTTTGACCGCATGGGAACCGATATAACCTGCGCCACCCGTAACTAGAATTGTTTGATTGCTCATTTCTTTTCTTGTTATTTTTTTAACGTGAGTTCGATTCGTGATCATTCTATAGTCGTGACTTAAGAATATCAAAAATATCAGGTGGGATATGGGTGCGGAGCGATCGCCCTAAGCGATTTTTCTTTTGAGCTATTTGCAAGCAGTCTAACTTTTTACAAACATACGCTGAGCGCCCCATGCCATGATCAAGTTGGATTTGATATTGCTTGATATCGGTCGCTTTTAACTGTTCAGTTGGTAGATCGATCGGTATACGCACTAATCGCCAAAAAACATCGCGCGCGGCTATACATTGGCAACTAACACAACGGCGATGTAGCTTCAAAGCCAAACTGACTTACTCCTGATTGTCTTCATAATCACTCTCCTGATCTTGTTCAGACTGTTCAGATTCAGATTGTGCAAAACTTTCGGCAAACCTGATTGAGCTTTCTTGCATCCTGCGATCTTCTTCTTCGTAGTCGTACTTTGCCACATTTTTGATGTCGATTTTCCAACCTGTCAAACGGGCGGCTAGACGGACATTCTGTCCTTCTTTACCGATCGCTAAACTCAACTGATCTTCAGGCACAAGCACATGAGCAATTCTTTCATTGGCATTAATCAATCGCACATCTTGAATCCTTGCAGGGCTTAATGAGTTGGCAATGTAAGTCGAAGGATCAGGCGACCATCGGATCACATCAATCTTTTCGCCGCGAAGCTCGGCAACAACCGCCTGAATCCGTGATCCACGCGCACCGATGCAAGCACCCACTGGATCAACATCGCGATCGAGCGTATCTACCGCGATTTTAGTGCGCGGTCCAACTGCTGGTGATGGTGGATTAGCTTCTCTCGCTACAGCCACGATCCGCACAATTTCTTCTTCAATTTCAGGGACTTCATTGGCAAACAAATAGACAACTAAGCCAGCATCAGCGCGTGAGACTAATAACTGAGGACCACGCCGTGATCCTTCAAATACCTTTTTGAGATAAACCTTGAGAGTCATGTTGGGGCGATAGGGTCTTTCGCCAGCTAGTTGTTCCCGCTTGGGGAGTTCCGCCTCAACCTCAGGTTGCCCAAACCCACTACTAACCGAGACGATTACAGAAGTCGTCTCAAAGCGCAGGACTCGACCCTGTAAAACCGTACCTTCAATATCCTGAAATTCTTCTTGAATGATCTTACGTTGTTGATCTCTAAGCTTTTGGGCGAGAACTTGCTTGGTTTGGATCGCTGCCATCCGACCAAAATCTCCCTGCGCTGGAGTGACATCGACAACAACGGTTCCACCTGATTGAGCTTCTGGTGCGACTTCGCGTACTTCAGCTAATCCAATCTCATGATCAGCTTCACCAACTTCTTCGACAATCATCTTTGTCGCCAAGACGCGAAACCCTTCATTTTCGAGGTCTAGTTCGACATCAAAGTTATCAAAATGTTCTTCTTCAAACGTAATCCCATCAGAACGATAGGTTTTCCGAAACCGCTCATAGCCTTTGAGTAAAGCTTCACGCAAAGCATTTTGGACAGCATGTTTGGGGAGATTACGCTCTTTGCTAATTACTTCTACCATCTGCCCCAATCCAGGCAAGCTCAACAATGACATAAATTTTTCTCGCTTCTATAAAATTAAATAACTTCAGAATTTGGGTAGTGCTGCAAAGTAATGTTTTTAGTAATTGTTTTGCGGGCGCAAAACAATTACATTGCATGACTACTAGAATTTGTAGCTGGCTTTCAGCTAGATTTTTATTCCATTTTTGATAGCTCAACGCGATCGCAAACTTCACGCGGAATATTTACAATTCGACCTTTAACGCTGATGGAAACATGAGTCTCGTTTCGAGAAATGAGATGCCCACTCCAACTTTGTTTGCCCTCATGAGTATCTACTGCGCTAACCGTCACCATAAAACCTTTAAAAGCAACAAACTCGCGATCGCCTTCTAACTGACGCTCAGCACCTGGACTCGAAACCTCTAGCACATAAGCATAAGGAATCAAATCGGTCTCATCCAAGGTCGGCTCTAGCGATCGGCTCATGCGCTCGCAGTCGTCTAGTCCCGTATTTTGATCAGGATTGCGAATATCGACCCGCAACACCGCAGGATTTTTATTGGTAAGTAACGCAATATCAACAACCTCTAACCCAATGGTCGAGGCAACTTCTTCAGCAATTTGCAAAATTTGCGGAATTAGAGGGTGACTCATAGATGACTCATAAAACTTATAAATTTATAATCGTGAGCGTTTCAAGGTTTTGAGTCAAGCTCTCAAAGACCGATTTAAAAACAAATAGAAAACAAAAAAGCGGGACGATCGCCCACTCCTCAAGTGCTTTTATCAGTAACCGATCACTGCAAAAAACATCACAGTTGCGATGCTCTTGCGGCTATAGACTTAACCGCTACCTGCAAAATTGCAACAGGTAGCGGTTAAGTGCATCTCGTCGGAGCTTGCGTACTACAGGAAAAACACAACTAACTTAGTGTTTATTCTCTAATTACTTGCCTGTTAGTACAGACTTTTATGATATCACGCTCAACAAAAAGAAATAGTAATTTAAATGACTAGCTCTGGACGTTCTTCTGGCAAGACTGCGCCTGTGACAGGGCATACCTGTAAGCACACGCCGCAATCAATGCAAATTGAAGCATCAATCTTAAACCAAATTGTCCCTTTGCTATTTGCCCCATCTCCCTGTTCGATACATGCTACAGGGCAAGCGGGTACACATTCGGCAATGCCTTCACATATATTTGATGCGATCGTATAAGCCATTACTGTGAGTCCATATTTATAAAATTATGGTGAACAAATTAAAAATAACCAAATATAACTAAATATAACTTTCGCATAACTATCTTGCAAAAATTAGCATGAAAAAGGGGTTGCGCTATCTATTTCTCCATGTAGTATGTATTCATTGCAATCAAGCCGTAGGAAGTTAATTGCAATACTCATATTTGCTTCTCAATCGCAATGCATACAAATCGCAATGTAATTACAGGGAAGCAAGCGAGTTAGATTTAACTGATCTATCTCTTAAGTAGTGTGAATTAGATAGAGCTATTCAACCTAGTTTAGAGACGGAACATAAATACAACTTCTAGCATTGAGTAGCTTGGTCTGGACGAGACTAAGCGGTGATGGCATCCGACAAGACCATGCTCATTGTTAAAGCGTCGAAAACCTCTCAATTGTTCTGGTATTCTTTCGAGTGGATTAGCAATTTGGCTCTGACAAGGCTAAGTGGTGATGGTAACGTACAAGACCATGCTTTCTGCTTCTAGTGTCACATGGCTAACTGCGATTTCTCGCATAAGCGCTGTTTGTAAACACTACTTAAATGATGGCAAAAATAATGAAATTCTCTAACGCTTGTCTTGGTTTGGCTGTAGCTGCTTCTAGCTTAGTTGGTATCTCAGCGATCGCTTCAGACGCTAAAGCTGCATCTATCTACGCTGACAATATATCTGGTGTCAATGGTATTGAATTCAGTGGTCTATGGGAATTCTCATATGTTGGTTCCTATGGTAACTATCAGTCTAACTTTGGTATAAGAGAAGATGGCAAAAGCACAACTCTTTTTAGCGAAGTTGACGGCAGCAACCCTGGCAGTATCACTGGATCAAGTACCGCATCCTACACCTTTGACTTCGGTAAACTAATTGGCAGCAGCCTATCCACCAGTGGTCAAGTTGCATCGTTTTTCCTGAAGAATGTATCTCCTAATCAAGCTCCAATCTATTCTGGACTCGACAGCGGCTTTTACATCGCAACTACAAAGATTGTGGTTCCTGGCTTGACGAGTACCGATCCTGCACCTAACAATGTTGCATTCCAAGCAGCTATTGATACCTATGTTCCTCAGGGCTATCGTGTGATTGGTGTGAATGACAACCCTAACGGTGACAAAGATTATAACGATTTCATCGTTAAGGCTCGTCCAGTTCCTGTTCCTGCGATCGTTCCTGGTATCGCTTTGGCTGCTGCTTTCTTTGGTAGCAAGGCGCTCAAGCGTAACAAGAAAGTTGCTAACGAATCCGTTGCTTAATGATTAAGTAATCTTAAAACCTAGAAGGATGGGTCGCCCGCATAGCGGGCGAC
>JANXUJ010000134.1 GCA_025356295.1 Cyanobacteriota bacterium | reverse complement strand
AAACTGTCCGAGCGCCATCAACAGGATTAAAACCACTCCAAAGGTAACGTTAAATAACGTAAAGACGTTTTCTTGAAAGATGTCTTTGTAAGTACGACTCGATCGCATGACCACGACATTGATATCACCGCGCTGCTTGCGATCATTGACTTCAGCTTCGCTAAGTCCTATTTCAGGATTTATTCTGGCATTGGGCGGTGCGATCGCAGATAGGTCTGGCGTATGGTCTGATGTAGGTTGTGGCATAGACACACAGGTATCATTTTTAGTATTGTTTTTTTGTTTTCAAATGAGTCCGCACTCATGTGAAAACCGCTATAACTAAGAAAGGGTACAGCCTTGTGTACTTTAATACAAAGCCGTGCTAGAAGCGCGGGGTTTTAAACCCAATTTTTTGATAAATTTGAGTGCATAGATACAAAACTATGAATACGAAATTAGTAGAGTCTTTAGCCCAAGTAATTGAATCTCTTGCACCAGATGAATATGCTCTATTGGAAGCAAAACTAAAATCTCGCACCATCCAAAAAACTATGGGTGTATGTGGAGGGCAAGCAAGAATTCGTAATACTCGTATTCCAGTTTGGACGGTTATCTCATTCTAGCAACAAGGAGCAGATATCCTCGAAATTTTACGCAATTTCCCTTCATTAACTACAGATGATGTGAACAACGCCCGATTCTATTACGCGACACATCAAGAAGAAATTGATCGCGCGATCGCTTCTCACCAATACGAGCAAGAGGAATCGATCATTGGCTAGATTCTATTCTAACGAAAACTTTGCAATGGATATTGTGCAAATCCTGCGCGATTATGGTCATGATGTACTCACATCTTACGACAACCTAGCCATCACGGTTTTAAGCAAGTAACACCTACAGCAAAAAAAAGTAGGACTGCTAAAGCCCTACTTTTTCCATAACTAAGAACAGCCTTGATTTAGGCTTTCTTTGACGATCGCACATTGCGACTTAACTTCTTCTTGCAGCCAACCGAGTAAACCAAGGCGATCGCTGTCTGCGGAGACTTTCACACCAATCACTAGGTCGGCAAGAGACATATGCGATCGACCGCACAGCCGCCAAAGCTTATCGGTATCTGGCGAAGACGGATCGCCATCACCGATCAGAGAAACATCCATTAAACCTTGCGCGATCGCTAACTTCTCCTCTCGCGGCGAGAGACTAACTTGAATTGTCGCATCACATCGAATATCCATTCCATACATACCTCGTTCTAGTGCAACTCAAGCGCCTGATTAATTGCTGACTGTATCTTACGAATTGTATTTTGATCTGGACTACTATAAGCACGAGACTTTCCTAATCCAGAAGCTACCTCAATCCAATAGATATTTTTCTGAGTTGTCCACCAATAGACACCCGCAGCAATCAGAAAAATCCCAACAACTGCAGCAAGCAGCAATACCCCCACACAAATACAGATGATTGGTCCTTTACGACTTGGAGACTCAAGTATTACTTGAACTGAGCTAATATTACGAATGGGAAACTGAGTGCTTCCAGCCTCAAACATAGTGCGAGTGACTTTAACTAAGTCATCTTCATAAAATACATTCGTATCCATTGATTGGTTTCTCTATTTAGTTTAATTGTGAATTGGAGCGGATAGTTATCAAGATTAAATACGCTCTTAGGGCGCGTAAAAATGAATAAATTTAGAAACTGAACTGATCTTGATGTTGCGAGTGCCATAACCATGTCGTGACTCATAGTTGTATTCAGAAATGTCGATAGTGCCATTAGACAGAACTCTCTCAACATAAGCAACATGACCAGAGCTAAACCAAGCCACATCACCAAATCTAGGTGTTACATTAGAATCATCTTGAGGAATATTAGCGGCTTTTGCAGCGGCTGACCAATTGCTGGCATATCCCCATCGAGGGCTTTTATATTGATTAGTGAAAGGAACGCCGCGTCGATTGAGTTTGGCTGCCACATAGGATGTACATTCACACTTGTAGAAATTCCAAGGATCTACACGCATAGCCCCACCAGATGGGTTTGGACACTCTCCAACGAATGGATAATATCGGTTGGGAATTGGAGCGCTCGCTGGTGCGGCGAGCGCTCCCACAACTCCAATCATGGAAAGTCCTGCACTCAAAAGTATAGATTTCAGAAAAGATTTGTTCATAATAGTTCCAAGTTATTTTCAAATATATAAGGAGATAGGAATGCGAAAGTAAAGTCTAATAGCCACGTAAAGCTTTAGAAACAGTTTGCTCCAATTGATCGCACTTATTGACAGTTTGCATGACTACTTTTTGGAAGTAGCTCACATCGATTAAACTAATTTCGGCGTTGTGCATCATTGATAAAACTTGACGATTGCTGATAGTCTCAACACACCAAAAGCCAACTTTGTAAGTTGCATTTTCGCAGAGCATCATCGTCGAAAGCCAACCAGGGACATCTTCTCGGCTATCAAACTTAAGTCCACTAGGACAGGAGAACTCAAGTGTTGTATCATAGCGGATGATAAAAACTGTTTGAGTGCTTCCAGAATCCATTGAGAACTTGATGATCGTGCGCTGATCGTTGATATCAGAAATACCCCAACCTAGTTGACTGCAATATCTACGAATCGTCTGTTGATAATTATTACTAGAAAAAAGATCGAGATCAATTGCCATAATCTGAGTATTTAAATTGATAGAAATTTAGAACTTGTTATTGTTTAGATAACTCAATACAAATAAGTTGATCAGTAGTCCTACAAGTGTCGGTAAAACTGTCCAGTAAAAGAGGTTTGAAACAGGGAAGATAAATCCAAGAAGCATAATCCATGCTATGCATAGCCCAAAGTTGCCGCCAACTCCATTTAACAATCCTAGTATGCACACTAAAGGATTCCATAAAGAAAACAACCAAGTCATGAACAGATAAGCCCATTGACCTAATCCTGTCCAGATCAATTGACTTAATCCCAATATTGTCCATATCAGAGTAAATCCTAGAAAAGTTGTTGCTTTGTTTTCAGCATGAACTTCCAATGGTTGGATATTTCGATTAGTCAAGATTGTAAATTGTGCAAATCCAAAGCTAAGAGCAGTTCCCAAAGCAAACCATCTATGGATAAGAAGTGGATCGTCCTCAAAAATCGAAGCGACAACTGGAATATTGATACAACCATGTAAAGAAAAAGAGAAAAGAAAGAGAAAAGCAATCCTCTTTAATCGAGAACTGTTCAATCTCATTGTTTGTTCTTTAAATTTTAAAGGTCATAGATTGATCAAAATTTCCGTTGTAGACTTCATGACCATCAACCATCACCTTTCCCTTAGCTGGCAAATCTAGCTTTGAGTAGCGAACTTCGCCATCACGATTTGTATACTCACCACGAAAAACACCGCCTATATCCAAAAAACCAGAACCTTCTCGAATAAGATCAACACTCACAGCAGTAGCTGGTTTGCTGTCAGCAAAGCGTAATACAAGCACTGTAACCATTTTTACCTCTACAGATTATTTTTTAAATAGCGATCGCGGTTTTCTTAAAGAAATACTAGAGAGATATCTAGCTCTTTGCCTCAGATTTGACTAAACCAGCAATCAAACAGGCTCCACTGATGCCAAATGTAATCATTGGCAATGTACCAATCAAACCAGCCGTTCCTGAATCAATTTTTGTTCCCTTAGCGTTAAACAGATTGTCGCCTGAGGTAATAAGCATACATTCTTTAAACATACACATCACATTTTGCGAAAGTTTGACACTTCCAAGTCCTAGCATTAAAAAGATTCCACAACCAATAAACAAGCCTTTGTTTTTCATAATAATTTTATTCTATACTTACTAGTTAACGAACCCAAAATGAAACATCACCACGATTTACGACTGGAGTCCGAAAACCAACTACGGCAACATTAGAGCAGCCTGCATCACGATAGGTTTTGCCGCCTTGATTAGCACCGCGCACCGTGATTTTTCCTGTCTGTGAATCAAAGCTATCAACAAAGCCAACATGACCATAAGTTCTATCAGAACCAGGGAAGTTTGGTTGCATGACCACGATCGCACCAGGTGTAGGGGTGCTGACTTGACGGAAGCCTTTTTTTGGTAATGAGTAGATCATATCCTTCGCATTACCCATGGCTTGAGTGATACCCAATGCATTTTTTACATAACCAACGCATTGACAGTATTGGTCAGCTAGAGAAGCAGAAGGAGCTGTGAATGTAGAAATACTAGTAACGATGAGAGTTAAAGAAGCCGCAACAAATTGTTTGATCATGAAGTTGGTTTAAGTTAAGTTCTTAACAACATCCATATCTTTATCTATTCAATGCATTTATGTCGAGATGTTTCCTGAAAGAAACGTTTCTTGATGAGTTTCTAAAAAGAAGTCTTAATATTGCATTTACATAAACTAAACAGTATAATTTTTACGCAGGAATTTATGCAGACGCAATTAAATATAAAATATTAAAACCTGAATCTGTCCGCGTAGCGGGCAGATTCAGGTTTTACATCTATTTTTTAACTATACCAATCTACTTATGCGTTACCACAATTCACTATTATGAATAAAAATATATGAATGAATATAAAGAATTTAAGAATCTTGGCGATCTAATTAAACATCAACTCACGGTCAAAAAATGGAGTCAAGGAAAATTAGCACAGGTTGCTGATGTTGGCAGAGGACAAGTTTCAAAATTGATTAATAACGTGACTAAGAATCCTACATTAGAAACATTAAGAAAAATCGCTGATGCTCTTGAGATTGATCGACAGATACTCATTAAAGCTGCTCAGATTAACGATCAAGATATCTTTGTTAGGTCAATAGACAACCCTATCACCGATTTACATTTACTAATAGAAAACATTTTAGACCGCAGTAGAGAACTCGATAAACTTATCGAGTATAGCGATCGCGCTAAATTAATTTTCATTACAGGCATGATAGGAATTGGGAAAAGCACTCTTGTTAAAGCTTTAGGAGAGAGTCTATCTAAAAAATTTGCAGATGTAATCTTCTTATCAGACTTGAAGATGCCGATCGCAGAAATCATCGAAATAATTAAGGAAGATCGATATTTGGTCGTATTAGATAATCTTGACTATACAGACTATGAGGAATCATATATTTCACTACTAGAAAAGATTGCAGAGACAAAACACCAGAGTTGTGTGATTGTGACTTGTCGTGATTTACCGAAAGAATATTTGAGGTGGGAGCCACGTCCTAAACATCTCAAGCTTGAAAGATTAGCAGAAGATCAAGCGATCGCATTTTTACAAAATCAAGGATTATCGCCACAAGCAGATACGCAACTAGTCAAGGATTTGATCAAAAGATGTGATGGTAATCCCTTGTTGCTGAAGTTTACTTTGCAAGATATTGTAGAACTATACAATGGAGATTTGGCATGTTATTTAAACCACAGCACCATTTTTTCAGGACAATTTGGTGAAGTGATTGAAGGAATTGTCAAACGATTATCTTCTTTAGAATTAGAGCTTTTGTATTGGCTAGCCTTAAAACAAGAAGCAATTCCCTTTCCTGAAATTCGGGAAACATTTATTGATTGCTACACAACCTTAATCGATAAAAACAAGATCGCTGAAGCCATAAAAGAGCTAACTCGCCGCTCTCTTTTGCAAAAAAATGAAGGGGGAGAATTTGGTCTGCAATCTGTAGTACAGCGATGGGTGGAAAAGAATTTATTTTTGAAACTTTATGGTGAGATTGAGGCAATTCCAACAGGCAATCTAGAGCATCTCGGATATCTTCGCAGATTGAATCTCGCTAATCAACAAATCAAATTACGCGATCGCTTTTCTCGTTATGAACCGATCTTGATTCAGGCGTTAGCTCAACTTGAATCTCTGTCCAAAGAACAGAATGTGGATGTGATTGGCTATGCGATCGCAAATTTGCGATATTTATTAGGAAAACCGATAGAATAGTACTCAATACCCTACCCAATCCAATCCTATGCTCGAAGTCATGACTGCGGCTGAAATTGGTGTAATCCCTGATATTAGCGATCTTGTCACCGAAGACGATACACCTGTGGATAATTTTTTCTCGGCTGAATTGCAACGATTACTTGTTGAGATTTTGTATAGCTCATGGGCGGAAACGCATCAGCGTAAATTTATCGCTGATGCAAATGTGGGTATCTTCAGCGCCATTAAACGTCCGCCGATTGTGCCAGATATGTTTTTGTCATTAGATGTGGAAGTTGAGCGAGATTTTCGGCAAAAAAGCAATCGTTCTTATTTTGTGTGGGAAATGGGTAAGCCACCAGATGTAGCGATCGAGGTTGTATCTAATCAATTTGGGAATGAGCTTGGCAGCAAGCTTAGAGACTATGCTGCGATCGGCGTCAGTTATTATGCGGTCTTCGACCCATTCGTGCAATTAGGCGATCGCTTATTACGAGTATTTGGACTGCACGAAGGACGCTATCAAGAAATGTCTCCAGTATTAGGCAACAATGCTCAGGCTTTATTTTGGCTAGAACAAGTTGAACTGGGCTTGCTAGTTAAGTCTGGAGAGTATGAAGGCAAGCAAGATACATGGTTGCGTTGGTGCGATCGCAATGGTGAAATGTATCTCACTGGTCACGAATTAGCTAGGCAAGCAAGGGAATTGGCTAAGCAAGCAAGCGAATTAGCTAAGCAAGCTGAAGTATCTCTCAGCCAAGAGCGCCAAAAATCTGAGCGCCTTGCCGAACAACTAAAAAAGCTGGGTATCGAACCAGATTAGTGGCTCAACTCCGATTTAGAGAGCAGGGCGGTGCTTTGCGCCGTCCTGCTCTCTACTTAATATGCTATAAAAATATTGCGGTATTTGTTGTGAAAAGCAATGACAACCATCGTCAAACTAACTTTGCCAGACCATACTCAACTTCCTGAGTCCAATGGTGAATTTGTGAAGAACTTCCAAGAGCATCCCCAAAGTGTGCTGCTCACCGACACGATCGCACCCATTCTTGACCGCATTCATCCTGATGGCAACTATTGCATCGGACAAGACTCTGGTATCTATTGGCGACTTGCAGAACCATTGGAAAAAGGAGCCGAAGCGCCCGATTGGTTTTATGTGCCGAATGTGCCTGCAACTCTCGATGGAGTCGTACGGCGCTCCTATGTGATGTGGCAAGAATATATTTCGCCGCTATTAGCGCTAGAATTTGTGTCTGGCAATGGAAGTGAAGAACGCGATCGCACGCCGATCAAGGGCAAGTTTTGGGTATATGAACAGGCGATTCGGATTCCTTATTATGGTATCTACGAAGTTGAAAAAGCTAGCATCGAGATGTATCAGCTTGTTGGTGAAAGCTACGTGCTAATGTCGCCTAATGATCGCGGACATTATGAGATCCTACCAATGCAAGTCGAGATCGGTATCTGGCAAGGGCTATACCAAAACATGAATTTACCGTGGTTGCGTTGGTGGGATCTTGAGGGCAATTTGTTGCTAACAGGCTCTGATCGCGCTGACTTGGAGCAGCAACGTACTTATTTAGAAAAGCAACGTGCTGATACTGCTGAACAAAAGCTTGCTGAACTCGAAGCAAAAATGCGATCGCTAGGAATCGATCCTAGTGCTTGAAATAGATGATCTTAAAGTAGGGCTGCGGATAGAAAAGCGCTATGAACTCATTCAGAAATTGGGTGATGGTGGCTTCGCCGTGGTATGGGAAGTCAAAGATATACAGGCAAATGGCGATCGCAAAGCAATCAAGTTTCTCAAAAGCCGTGAATTCAGATCAGTAATGCGTTTTCGATGGGAATTTGCCGATCTTAATGATTTTGAATGCGATCGCATTGTCAAAGTCGAGGCTCTCTATCCTGAGCAGAAGCCACAAGAAAATGATGATTTTATTGATCAGCATTTCTTTGTGATGGAAAAAGTAGATGGGAAAACTTTAGAACAACTGATTAAAGAATCAGTAATAGAACCAGATGATCAAAAATTATCTTTTGCTAAATCTATTTGGCAATTTCTATTTTGTCGCTATCCACCTTTGCGATCGCGCATTACTTATCCAGAAATCGGCAATTGGCTAGAGCAACTTGCTGAAACCCTGAAAGATATACATTCCCAAGAAATTATCCATTGTGATATCAAGCCCGCAAACCTTATCATCACGCCTAATGGAGATATTAAACTAATTGATTTTGGAACCGCAACTCGAACAAACAGCCAAAAATATCCTATCGAATTTGACTCCAAACCGCAGATTTTTGGAGGGACACCTAATTATGCTGCTCCTGAGCAAAAGAATAAACAGGTTTTACTAGCTTCTGATTTTTATAGCTTAGGGCTGATGATTCTATCGATACTCACAGGTCAGATAGCACCACCCGATGAGTCTAAACTGCGATCGCAATTTCCACCCGAACTCAGCGCTTTTCTGATCAGAGCAACCAAAGAAGATCACACTAAGCGACATCTCAATGCTAAAGATTTACACGACGCAGCAAAAAAAGTGGCGGAATCGCTACGCCGCAAATATAGTCGCTGGAATGGTTTGCGGCAAATAGTTAAGGTGCTGGGTATTGCTGCGATCGCGACTGTGGGAACATTGGCAATAAGAGCAACTGGAATATTGCAAAATACAGAACTCTGGTGTTATGACCAGATGCTACAAATGCGCCCCGCAATGGAAACTGATCCGCGCTTATTGATTGTCGCGATCAAGCCAGAAGACTATGAATGGATGGGCGGTCGAGATA
This sequence comes from Cyanobacteriota bacterium, assembly GCA_025356295.1. GTDB lineage: Bacteria > Cyanobacteriota > Cyanobacteriia > Pseudanabaenales > Pseudanabaenaceae > Pseudanabaena. Next base: position 4,637 of record JANXUJ010000134.1, on the reverse strand, counting down.
TCTCTAATGCACTCTTGACAAAAAACATTCAAAATCTTTTGCTTGATCACCCTCGCGCGATCGCGATCGCAACAAGACGAGATCAACCAGATAAGGAGGGAATAAAAGAATTTCAGAAAATTTTAACCAACAACCATAATGTTTTTGGTGTTTGTGTATATGGAGATGGAAATAACAAGGGATATGTTTTTCAGCCAAAGCCAATCACGCCTGTTGGTTTTGGTAATGGAATGGAAGATCAAGATAGCTACCATCGTCGGCAATTGTTGTTTTATAAAGATAGTGAAGACAGCAACTGTGTGGAGCCAACATCATTTAGCTTACTTGTCGCAAATCACTACTTACAAACTCAGCATCATCAGGGTGAAAGCATCCAAACAGGAACTTATAAACTAGGTTCTGCGCTATTACAAAGATTAGAAGCAGCACAAGGCGCTTACCAAGGAACGCAGATCAAAGAATATTTCGATGGCAATTTTCAAATCATGATTGACTATCGATCTCCTAAAGTTGCTGAGACAATCTCGATCAGAGAAGTTATCGCTCAAAAACTTTCATCCGATAAAATTCGCGATCGTATTATTTTAATTGGACGCATTGATGATAAAGAAGACGATCTTCTCACTCCATACGGCAAGATGTCTGGCACAGAGCTAAAAGCGCAAATGATTAGTCAGCTAATTACTATTGCTGAGTCTGAAAACAAACGCTCAATATTAAAGCCTGCTAGCTTCAGTTTAGACTTGTATTTGATCTCAGGCGTTGCTTTACTGATTTCTTACTTGAGTTGGCGCTCGACTTCTCGGCAAGGGCAGATGGCTATTTTGATATTTGTACCAATCGTCTTATACGAAGGATGTTTTTTGATGATATCAACTCAAGGGCTATGGTTGGGATTTGTTCCATTTATGATCACCGCAAGCATTGCGATCTTTGTTGGATATGTTTATAATAAATTCGGATACGTAATTACGGGGTATAAGTGGTTATTTCAAAAATTAAGCTCGCAAAGATATTCATAGGAAGCATTGGTGGGATTAGTATTAGCCTTCTGACTAGCTCTTTAGTGTCGATACCTCGACCAACAAATAGTGACTCAGCTAATTCGTCAGTAAAAATATCTAAAAAGCCAAGAAGTGTGCCTGCTACAGGTCGAGATCCTAGCTGTCCTGCTATACCTGTTGGTACACCAGATATAACATCGCTTATTCCTGCGATTATGCCAAGCGATAAAAGTGAGGATAGCTTTATCGTTACACTTTCGCAAAGTCCCACATTCCGATTCTATTCTCCCTATCGTCAAGGGATATATCGCTTTAGACTACTTCCAGAAAACAAGGATGTAAGTAAAGCTATGTATCAGAAAGATATACCTGTTGCTTCTACTGGTATTTTTACAGTATCTTTACCAGTTATCAAAGCGCTCAAGACCAAAGAGAATTACTTTTGGGAACTAGAGTACATATGCACAAAAGACCCAAAAGCTTCTAATCCAATTGTTTTTGGATATCTCTATCGTGATCAACTTACCACTTCTCAAAAGCAAGAATTTAGCAGAACAAAGACTTCCACTCAACGCATTGATTTTTATCGCAAGAATGGCATTTGGGTAGAATTGCTAGATGAAATCACGAAGGCTTATCCGCAATCAAAAACTATTTGGCAGCAAACTCTTGATGCTGAAGGATTACAATCTATCTCTAAGCAACCCCTTCTTCCTACTAAGTAACATACAAAACCATGAAATTTTTTCCTGCTCTTTTCTCATTGTCTCTAGCGCTAACGGGTTTTGTGTTTTTGCCTAAAGTTGCGATCGCGCAATCAAATATCAAAATCAATCACAATCAGCAAGATAAATCTACTTACAAAATACAACTGGATAACCTATTGAAAGATGGTTATACCAAGTTAGAAGCTAAAGATATCAGTGGCGCGATCACAAATTATAAACAGGCGTATCAACTCGCACAGTCTCATAAAAATGTATTTGATCAGTCGCGAATTCTAGCGATACTAGGTAGAGTTTATGATTTTGATGGTAGGTATGCAGACGCAGAAAGGGCTTATCAAGAAGGAATTAAATTATTGCAAAACGATCAGAACCTTTCCTATACTTCTGAACAACAAATTCAGCATGACAGTCTACAAGTTGACTTGCTTACTGGACTAGGGATGAGTTACAGGAAAATCAGTCAATTGACAGAAGCTGCTAACCTATTAAAGTTGTCAGTTTCTTTAACTCACCATCTTCCCTTTCCCGAATCGGCGAGATTACACCTTGAGTCACGTTTTGAGTTGGCAACTGTTTATAAAAATGAGCGCAAGTATAAGGATGCGATCACCCTATATCAAGAATGCCTAAAACTAGTTCGTCAGATTGGAGATCGTGAAAAAGAGAATATTACGTTAACTGCATTAGCAAATACTTATCTGCTCATGGGGGATCTCAAACATGGTCGAGAAATTTACAGTCAAAAAAATAAATCCTTAGATTTTAGTCAGCCCGTTAAATTAAGTGGTATTGATGATTTAGAGTCTATTGAAGCAACTTTATCTAATCTAGTCAGTTTGTTAGAAAAGACAATTCCATCGCTTCGACAGACTAGCCGTGAACTGCTTCGGATGTATACTTTAGTAAGAGTCGATCAACGTTTCGGTGTAATTGGACAATTGAGCGAAACAGTAGGACTTAGCGCCGATCTCATCACCAGTCTATCTAGCACCCTCAAACAGGGTGATATTTTGTCGGCATTTTCCATGATGCAAAGTCTTGATGAAGTAATGACCAAACTAACTGCATATGAAAAAGGCATGGATGTACTGATGCAGTCTGTACAGCAGCATCCAGAATCTTATAAAGTACTGACCCCTGAAGTACTTCGAGAAATGGAGGAAATAGGACATAACCTTGAAAAGATCAATCAGTCTCTCAGAGGCAAGTCCAAATCGGCGACACAAAAGACCTTGATTGACTTGGATAAACTAAAAAAAAATTAGAGAATACGGTATCTCTAAAATCTTCGTCTGTACATCTAAAGCTCAAACAGATAGCTGATAAGCCTCTAACAGAGCAATGGGAAGAACTGTTTGATTCTATTAAACGTCAACCTAGTTTGATTGATCAGGCTCAAACAGAACTAGCGGTCTCTAGACAATTAAAAGATATTCGTGCGATTGGTGAGTCTTTAGATCGTCTAGGTTGGGTGTTTTATGGTGCTGTGCTATATCCACAAGCTGAACAGACTCTAGTAGAAGCGATCGCTATCTGGGAAAAACTGCGTGTAGGGCTAGAAGACAAGGAACTCTATCGAGTCTCGTTATTTGAAACCCAAACTGGCACTTATCAAACCTTGCAACAGGTCAGAGTTGCTATGCAAAAATATCCTGAAGCCCTAGAAGCAGCCGAACAAGGACGCGCCAGAGCATTTTTGGCATTGCTATCAGGAAAACTATCGCGTACTGATGAGCAATACGCAGAACCAAAAGTTACATTTCCGCAACTGCAACAAATTGCGCGTGAGCAAAATATAACGATCGTGTCTTATTCGCTGATCATTCCAAAAACAATAATCTCAGATAAGACTTCACGCGGAAACTCACAACTCTATGTGTGGGTGATATCGCCAACTGGAAAAATTAGTTTTCGTGAACCAGATTTACAGCAATGGGAAACCGATAACGGTAAATCTCTCATAGAAATCATAGAAGATTTACAAGAGAAGCTCACTCGTTCTAGTGGAACATCACGTTTCGCTGGAGCGACCAACGCCAATACCCGCAAACCATTGCAAAACTACGATGACTCACCTGACGAACTAAAAAAGCTTTATCAATTACTGATCAAACCAATTGAAGAATTTCTGCCCACAAATCCTGAAGCGCAAGTTGTATTTATTCCTCATCAAGCTCTATTTCTAGTCCCATTTGCCGCACTAAGAGAACAATCTGGCAAATATCTAATTGAGAAACATACGATCGCATATTCACCCTCCATTCAAGTACTTGCCTATACCGAGAAATTACGCGATCGCGCTCAAGGTACAGGAGTATTACTTGTGGGCAATCCCACCAATAATCTGCGTGATCTGCCAAACGCAGCAATTGAAGTTAATGCGATCGCGCAATTTTTCAAAACCAAAGCCATCATCGGCAAAGACGCAACCAAAGATGCTATTCTCGCTAAAATTTCTGATGCGCGAATTATTCATCTCGCCACCCATGGAGATTTTAATGACAAAAATGGATTAGAAAGCGCGATCTCTTTTGCATATGATGATAAGCAGCCAATTACACTCACAGCCGCAGAAATCTTAAAACTCAATCTCAAAGCCGAATTAGTCGTGCTTAGTGCTTGCAATACTGCCAAGGGTAAAATCACAGGTGATGGTGTCATCGGTCTATCACGCGCCTTTATTTTGGCTGGTACACCCAGTATCATCGTGTCGCTGTGGTCGATACCAGATGCTGAGACAGGCAAATTAATGCCAGAGTTTTATCGGAACTTGCAAGCAAATAGCGATCGCGCTCAAGCTTTAAGACAAGCAATGTTGACCACTATGCAAGATTATCCACATCCACGCAACTGGGCAGCCTTTACATTAATTGGAGCTAGAAAATAAACAAAACCAAAATTGGTG
>JANXUJ010000130.1 GCA_025356295.1 Cyanobacteriota bacterium | reverse complement strand
AGAGTTGAGGGTGAAAATACAAGACTGAGACATTATTTAGCTAGATTACACCGCAAAACTTTATGTTATTCAAAATCGGAAGAAATGCTGCGGTATTCAATTCGTTTGTTAATTCACTATCTTAAGTACAAATCATTTCCTACTTTTGCTTGATTCATCTTTCATTTGTGCAATGTCACATAAGGAACTTTTTCTGTACCAGAACCCATTTTAATCAGTCGGTCACGGATACTATAGCTATCCGTAAATATTTGCTGAATTTGGAAAGATGCTCCCTTTTTTAATCTTGTAATCAAATCCACATCTTTCTCGATTAACTGTTGCCAAAATCGAAAATGGTAAAAGCCTCGATCCAACAATAATAATGTTTTTGCTTGGACTAATGTTAAAATGCCCGACTCAAAATTAACGTCTGAGGCTTTTGGGTTTTCGTGAAACCAGATTTCTATTGGTAGTCTGGTTACTAAATCAATTACCACTCCCATTTTTCCTGCTAGTTGTCCCATTGGCACTTCTTTTAAGCTATCTAATTTGCTAAATATGGCTTCTAATGTTGAACCATCACAAGCCCATATTCTCTCGAATTTTGTTCTAGCAAATTCAATGCTTTCGGGTTGTGGTCTCTGTTGACGACTATGCCACTTAATTCTTAATTCTGGTAATAATTGTTTGAATACCCTTTCAAATAACTCGGCGGGAAATGTCAAAAATCTTTGCGATATCGCTTGCTGGCTTACCTCTGTTGGCGTACACCACAAGAATCCCTCCCGTGACAACATTCGTGTTAGTTCTCTTACTCCTGCTACATCCCGCCATAACAAGGTCAGTACCGATGCCATCATCAACGGTAGATTCAATATTCGGTCTCGTAATCCTAATTGACGATAATAATTTTCCTGTGCGGTGATTGCGGGACTTAATAAATCTTCTAATTGTTTCGCGATTATTTCATCTTCTACCATTGGTCGTTGCTGTTGTTTCGCGTGGTCTCGATTCGTCCTTTTACTCTGGGGCATGGCGGTTATATTTTCTCAAATCCTTGTCTGATATGACTTTTACATCTTTTTTCTCCCTATTGACAAATTTCCTCTTTTCTTAACTTGTCACCAATGGGATAGCATTTGCAGTACAACAGGATGAAAAATAATTTGTCTGCACTGCTTCTCAGTGTTGCTTTCCTACCACCTCCTAATGTTCGCCATCGTCTTTTCTTCATGAGCATTTGCTGGTACGCTTCTTCAAAGCTTGGTAACAGCGCCTCGAATGCTTGACGGTTTAGCCCTGTGGTTGCTCGTATTTGCCTATCTTGTTTTAAAATCTTTTCTAGATTAAGCATCTTTTTTTCGATTGTTTTGGGGTAGATGATAACCGCAATTGAATCTCTGTTATGCTTCAATTTATTTCGATGAGAGTGTGTTTGTTTAAGAAGGGATTGAAGCGCAAAAATAAATGTGAAGTTGCTTCTATACCTTGCTTTTGTCTCCCGACAAGTCTAGTTAAGCTGCCGAATGTTTCGGACAAACACCTAATTTTGGAGGAAAGAAAACCAAGTTTGGGTATGGACAAATTATCACTATAAGATTGGCAATGAAAAAATATATAAATATTGTGAGATACTAAAGCTATGATGCTGAACATAAATGAGAGAAAAGAGTCTGAGAGATACTTTTTACTATCCACAACACTTAGTTCAAAAATTAGAGCAAGCGATCGGACGGACAGCTAATCTGCTTGTAATTGTTGTACCAAATGAGGACATAGGCAAAGCGATTAAAGAAATGTATCTATTAGAATCAATGCAATACATAGATATAAGTCTTGCACTGAGTCGAAATTTATCTTTTGTCACATCACAACAGCGTTCTCAGGCAACTGTAGAGTTTTTCAGGCATCTAAGCTCAAAAAAAGAAGCTTTGCCGCTATTTTTAGACAATCTAGGTATACTCTTTGATTTTTCGTTAAAGTTAACACCACTCAAGCTACTACGCGAACTAGCGAATCATCGTAATGTTATTGCTGTCTGGCAAGGAAGTGTGGTGGACGGTATATGGCTACAGTATGCCAAGCCAAACCATCAAGAATACTGTCACGAAATGATCGAATCCAATTTTACTGTTGTGGACTGCTGCCATGAAATATAGAGATCTCATTCAATTTGAGTCCCTTGAGACGACGATTGCGATCAATCAGGCTGATAGTAAAGACGAAGCGACTTCTTTAGTATCCAGCTATGTTATTTCTGACGAAATGGCAGATCGATTCTCAGATATTTTATGTCCTCAGCTTCAGTTCGATCGCCCTGCTGACAATAAAGGCATATTGATCATAGGCAACTATGGCACAGGTAAGTCCCATTTGATGTCATTAATTTCGGCAGTGGCGGAACATGAGGATCTAGTTGATAGCATCCGTAATCCTAGAGTTAAAGCGGATATTACGGATATTGCAGGTAAGTTTAAAGTTGTGCGTACCGAGCTAAGTACTAAGGCTTCCTTGCGAGATGTATTGTGTGGGGTTTTAGAGAGATATTTGCAAAGCATTGGCATTAATTATCAATTTCCTGCGGCTGACTCGGCAATGCCCAACAATAAAATTGCCATTGAAGAGATGATGGCGTTATTTGAAGATCATTATCCCGATCATGGGTTGCTGCTTGTAGTTGATGAAATGTTGGACTATTTGCGATCGCGCATGGCTGAGGGTAATTATGCAGTCATCGCTGATTTTAACTTTTTGCGAGAATTGGGTGAAGTCGCGAAACATTTAAAGTTTCGGTTTATGGCGGGTTTGCAGGTATCTCTATTCGATAGTCCTGAATTTCAGTTTGTGGCGGAATCTTTGCGTCGAGTTAAGGACCGATTTGAGCAGGTGGTGATTGCGCGACGTGATATTAAATTTGTTGTGGCTGAAAGACTATTGGCAAAAACTTCGGAACAGCAAGTCAAAATTCGTGAACATTTAACGCCATTTGTTAAATTTTATGGAGATATGGGCGATCGCCTAGATGAGTTTGTCCGCCTATTTCCGATCCATCCTGATTACATTGATGTGTTTGAAATGCTGACGGTCGTTGAAAAACGTCAGGTGATGAAGAGTTTGACCTTGGCAATGCGAGCCATCTTAGATCGCGATGTACCAGAGGATAATCCTGGGCTAATTGCTTTTGACCACTATTGGTCGATTTTAAAGGATGATGCTTCTTTTAGGAATTTGCCTGATATTCGTCAGGTAATTGATTGTAGTAGTAAGCTCGAAAGCCTAATCGAGACAGGACTAAGTAAAAAGGCAGCAACTAAGGCTTTAGCACTTCAGATTGTGAGGGCTTTAAGTGTATATCGATTGGCAGTCGGGAGTATTGAGTCGGCAATTGGACTCACAGCCGAAAATTTGCGTGATCGCCTCTGCATCTACGACCCAATTGCCGCAGATATGGGGGGAGATCCCGCCGAAGATATGAAAAGTGCGATCGAGACGGCTTTGAGGCTGATTCGTAAAACTGTGAATGGGCAGTTTATGTCTTCTACAGAGCGCGATGGAGGGCAGTACTATCTCGATATTCGTAAAACCGTCGATTATGAGGCTCAGATCGAGAAGAAGGCGACTACTCTCGATCGCGCTACTCTAGACAACTATTATTTCAATGTCTTACAACGAGTCTTGGGCTGTTCTGACCAAACGATTGTGACAGGTTATAAAATCTGGCAACATCAACTGACATGGTTAGAGCGTAAGGCTTCTCGCCTTGGTTATCTCTTTTTTGGAGCGCCTAATGATCGCTCAACTGCCCAGCCTCCCCGCGAGTTTTATCTTTATTTTTTGCCGCGCTATCGGGAAGCTGAGTTTAAGGATGAAAAGCGTGGTGATGAGGTGTTTTTTCGGTTAGACACCATTGATGACATCTTCGATCAGACTTTGCGACAATATGCGGCAGCTTTATCTTTGGCGGGTACGGAGTCGGGAGATGCTAAGCGGGTATATACTGATCGCGGCGAAGCTAATTTAAAATCACTGGTGGCTTGGTTACAAGAGCATCTCACCACTGCCTATAACGTTACTTACCAAGGCAAAAAGCAACCGTTTATGGCTTGGCTAAAAGGCAATCCCTCAACACCTAATCTGTCACGGTTAACTGTTGGAGATTTAGTGAATGTGGTTAGCTCGGTTTGTTTATCGCCTTGGTTTAGCGATCGCGCTCCTGAATATCCATCTTTCTCGGTTGTGATTACAGAAGAGAACCGCGCCCAAGCTGCACAGGATGCCTTGCGCGGCATTGCTGACCCCACCAAAAGAACGAAACAAGCGATCGCCGTACTCTCAGCATTAGAGTTACTAGATGGCGATCGCCTTGTGCCAGAACAATCGCGCTATACCCGTCATTTGCTGAACTTGTTACAAGGCAAAGGTCAGGGGCAAGTCTTGAATTATCACGAACTAATCCAAGAAGCTTTTGGCGTTCCGTACATGGAGATTGATCGCTATCGCCTAGAACCAGAATGGGTAACAGTGGTGATTGCGGCTTTAGTGCGTGAGTTTAACTACACCTTGGTGATTCCTGGTAAACAATTTGATGCCATGAAATTGTCAGACTTGGCAAATACGGCGGTGAAAGATCTGATCAATTTCCAGTATGTTAAGCCGCCAAAGGACTATGACATAGATGCTCTCAAAGCACTATGTACATTATTGAGATTAGAAACGGGTAAGGCGGTAGTTGTTACCCAAGGTGGTAAGGCTGCGGATGATGCGACTACAGCGATCGCCAAAGCAACCTTGCAACTATTGGAAAAAGTAGTTACGACCCAGCAGGTTTTAGCGGGCAAGCTCAGTCTGTTTGGCAAGTCAGTGCTTGGAGATGCAGAACAATCAGAATATCGCAACCGCTTGAAGGGCTTTAAAGATTTTTTAGAGTCTTTGCAGCATTACAACACACCTAGCAAACTGAAGAATTTTCAGTACGATGCGACGGCGGTGAGCCTCCAACATACGGGATTAGATACGTTGCGTGAGGTCGATCACTTGCGTGGTGTGGTGACAGAACTTGGTGAGGTTGCTGCTTATTTATCCCAAGCCGAATTAATTCTGCCCCATGATTCAGCTTGGTTGTTGGCATGGAGAACCCAAAAAGAATCTATATATAGCCTTGTGGTTTCACCTGCGGCACGGTCGAATCCTGCGTTAGCGCATCAGCTAAGTAATCAACTTCAACAACTCAAACGCGATTATATTCAGGAATATCAAACGCTCCATGTGCGATCGCGCCTTGGTAATCAAGCTAGTACCCAAAAGCAGCAATTTCAGTCAGATGCACGTTTAAAAGATTTAAGAAGCTTAGCGGCGATCAAAGTGGTTAATGTCGATCAACTCAATCGTTGGGATAACGATCTGGCAAAAATCAAGGAATGTTATAAGCTGACTGACTCAGATCTGCAATCCTCACCACTTTGTCCTCATTGTGGATTTAAGCCTAGCAATGAGCCTTACACTGTTAACGCTGAGCAAAGCTTACAGGATTTAGATGCCCAACTCGATCGCATTCTGAGAGATTGGACAGATCGGTTATGCAGTGAACTTAACGATCCAACAACTCAAGCTAATTGTGAGCTTTTGTCATCGGAGAAGCGGAAAAAGCTTATCACCACATTCTGCACATCCAGTGCATTGCCGAAGCCTGTGAGTAATGAATTTGTACAGGCTGTCAGTGAGGTGTTATCGAGTTTAAATAAAATTGCGATCGCGCCGAGTGATTTGATTGCTGCACTGACTGATGGCGGAATGCCGACTCATCCTGATGAGTTTGAGTCTCGATTTAAAAATTATCTCAACGGGTTACTCAAGGGTAAAGAGCGTAAAAATGCCAGAATTTTTGTGGAGGATGAGAAGTGCTAAAACAAGTAAATTTTTTTCAGTGGAAAAGTTTCAAAAAGGCTGATTTATATATCGATCCGCTTACGGTACTGATTGGCACAAATGCGAGTGGTAAGTCTAATGCTCTCGATGGGCTAAGGTTTCTCAACCATGCGGCGCTTGGTATTGACCTAGCATCAATTTTTATCGGTGATACCAAACTCTCAGGTATTCGTGGCGGTGTAGAGTGGTCAGCTTTGCAGCCATTCAAGTGTTTTACAATTCAGGCGTTAGTAGAAGGTGAAGAAGAGCGTACAGATTATCTGTATAGCATCTCGATTGAAACTGAGCCAATCGTGCAATTGTTTGCTGAGTCGCTAGTCCGTATTAAAAAGAGAGCTAACTCCGATAAAAACCCCTATGAAATCCGTCTCTTCCAGACTGAATCTGTTACCTCTGAAAAGCCTAGTATTACAGCAAGACTATACAATGAAAAGAATGGTACTCCATTAGCAATGCGTCGATCTACTTCTCTTTTAAGTCAATTGTTAAGTTCATCGGCAACACTTCGTAAAGAGATAGCTTTAGGCGTGGAATCTGTTGCTAAAGTTTTACAAAATATATTTATTCTCGATCCGATCCCGTCGCAAATGCGTGGCTATACGGCTTTAACAAATCAGTTGTTGACTGATGCTTCTAATATTTCGGGTGTGTTGGCAGCTTTGCCTGAAGCTCACAAATTAGAAATTGAGCAAATTCTCGCGCAATATATTACTGAGCTACCTGAACGAGATATTCGCCGAATTTGGGCTGAGCCTGTGGGTAAATTTAAAACCGATGCGATGCTTTATTGTGAAGAAGTTTGGCTACCAAATAATGAGCCAACAACGATTGATGCAAGGGGAATGTCAGATGGCACTTTGCGATTTTTAGCAATTTTAACGGCTCTGCTGACTCGTCCTGAGCATAGTCAAATTGTGATTGAAGAAATAGATAACGGTTTACATCCTTCCCGATCGCATTTATTGCTAAAAATGCTGAAGGAGTTAGGCAGCAAGCGTAATGTCGATGTCTTAGCCACTACCCACAATCCTGCTTTGCTTGATGAACTAATGCCTGACTTTATGCCCTTTGTCGTGGTAGTACATCGCGATCGCCAGACGGGGGAGAGCCAATTAACTATGCTCGAAGATTTAGCAAATCTCCCTAAGCTAATGTCGATGGGTTCATTAGGCAAGTTAGCCACCAAGGGGTTATTGGAGGATGCTTGTGCATAAGGTTTTGATTTTAGATACATCTCTGCTTTGTGTATGGTTAGCAGTGCCTAGCAAAGAAACCTGTGGACAAGGTGCAGATATTTGGACAAGCGCCAAAGTTGATGCTTTGATTCAGGCAGAAATAGCCAAGGGGACAACTTTAGTATTGCCTCTAGCCTCAATTATTGAAACGGGCAATCACATTGCTCAAGCAGACAAACTACGCTACGAGAAAGCCCAAGCCTTAGCTGATTTGATTGCCAAAACTGCGGATGCGCGATCGCCTTGGGCTGCTTTTGCGTCTCAAGTGGAGTTGTGGGAGCCTGAAGCCTTGAAACAATTGGCTAATGATTGGGTAAATTTGGCTACGCAACAAATTTCTTTAGGTGATGCAGCGATTAAAGGCGTTGCAGAATACTATGCTAGATCGAATATTCCTGTCGAAATTTTGACAGCCGATCAAGGGCTAAAGGCTTTTGAGCCTATTACTAGTTCAGTCATTCCACAACCAAGGCGGAGAAGGTCAAGATGAAATCAACAAGTCAGCAAACAGAAATGTTTTCCCAAATTCAAAATCAGCATCCTGTGGAATGCTTGGGGATGACTTTTGCTAATGACTCAGATCGCCGCAATTATTTCCTAGACAAGTTACGCGATAAGCTACAAGATCCAGATTTTCGCAACATTGATGGGTTTCCGATTGGCAATGATGAGGATATTTTGGCGCGATCTGATCCGCCTTACTATACGGCTTGTCCGAATCCAGTTATTTAGCTTGATATACATGCGATGAAAAACTTAGTACTTAAAATTCGTCCTACTTTGGAAAAAGAACACTACATTAGAAAAGCTGACCCAAATAGCAATTATTGGTTTGATTTTTCATGCATAAAATTAAGAAAATATCAAGATAAATTTGAAGATAGGTTTTGCCTTATCCTTGCTGGAGATCAAAATTTGGAAGGAGATTTCTATACAATTCCATTTTCTGTAGTTGCTACCTTATTTAGTGAAAAATATCTGTCTAATGATAAAAATGGAAAAACCAGATGGGTCGGATCTGTTAAAGGTCATGAGTTAAAAGTTAACAACTGTATTCACACAAAGGATATCAGCTTGTTTTATGGTAATCCTTTGTTTATTGATAATAATTACAATCTGTTGACTCCAAATCCAAATATTGAAGATCCTAATGAATATGCAATTCAAAATAGAAAGATTGAAATTAATGCACGTCAAAAACAATCTTTATTTAGAAAGAAGGTTTTAGATAACTTTCAAGAAAAATGTTGTTTAACTGGAATTAGAGAAAGCGGCTTTTTGCGTGCAAGTCATATTATTCCTTGGTCACATAGTATTTCTAGTCGGCTAGATCCTTCTAATGGTTTATCTCTATCTGTAACTTATGATCATCTATTCGATCAAGGATATATTAGCTTTGACCACTCATTAAAAGTAATAGTTACTCTTGAATTAAGGGAATTTAGTATTCCATTTCAAGAGATACTGTCAGAAATAAATCAGGTACAAGCTAACCTACCTGTTTTACATTCTGTTAATCAGGATTATCTTGATTATCATAGAAAAAATATTCTCATTAAGTAGAAATGTAAGAGTAAGCCCCAATATCGTCATTAAAGAAGAAAAGCTACTGCTCAATTACAATAACGCATTAAATAGATTAGGTGGAGACTAATGTTTACAAGATTAGAACTGGAAAACTTTGGCATCTTTAATCATTTTGAATGGAACGACCACGCCAAAATCAATATTCTGATTGGCAAAAATGACACAGGCAAAAGTCAACTCATCAAGATTCTCTATAGCCTTGCCAAAAGTGTAGAGATTTACCATAAAAAATCACAGCCAAACGCTCTACAGGAAAGCTTTAGCACCGTTTTAGCCAACAAATTAATTTGGACATTTCAACCCGAAGGCAAAGGGCTAGGCGAATTAATCACCAAGGGACAAAACAAACTCAATGTCCAAGTCCGTCTCTGTGAAGAGAACTATCATTTCTCCTTTGGCAAAGACACCACCCGCAAAATCACTGATGTCAACAATCACCTGATCCCACCCAAAAACCTAAGTGCGATTTTTGTACCACCCAAAGAAGTATTAACCGCTTTTGAGGCGATCGCCGCAACTCGCGAACAACTAGAGATTTTTGGCTTTGATGATACTTACTATGACCTAATCACATCGCTGCGATTGCCCACCACCAAAGGCAATATCCAGAAAGATATGAAAGAAGTTTTAGAAAACCTTGTGCAACTCTTTGAAGGCGAAATTGTCCGCGAAGGTAAGCAATTTATTTTAAAACGTGGCAGAGAAAAATTTTGGATGTCACAGGTTGCCGAAGGCGTTAAAAAAATAGGCATCCTCACCACCCTAATTCGCAATCGCTCGTTACAAAAAGGCACAATCCTATTCATTGATGAGCCAGAAAACAATCTCCATCCCGAAGCTAGTCAAAATGCTATTTAGCCTCAGCAAAGCCGATATCCAAATCTATCTCGCTACCCATAGCTACTTTGTCATCAAACAGTTTGAATTGCTTGCCCGTAAGCACCAAGAAACAATACAAATATGTTCTTTGGTAAAATCTGAAGGCTCTATTTTGACTGAATTTCGAGACTTACAAAGGGGCTTACCTGACAATCCCATCATTGATGTCTCAATCAAGCTTTACGAAGATGATGTGAGGCTATGTTTAGAATGACGCCAATTGTAATTCAAGAGAAAGGATTTCAAGGAAAATTTCAACTAACACTTACAAATGTTGATTGCTTCCGTATAGACAAAATAAATCCTCACAAGTATTTAACAAATTGTCATCTCAAAGATATGGATGTCTGTTGGCTTGCCCCGTCTACACAAGTATTGTATTTGATGGAATTTAAAGATTATGCTAATCCACATTTTCTTGCTAATAGTTCTATCGATGAAAAATTAGAAGAACTCATAGCCAAAGCAACTGATGTTTTAATGATATTAGCTTCAGTTTGGTCTAACTCAAAAAAAGGACAAGAATACAAACAAGAAATTCCTGAATCATGTTATACAATTCCCCGAAAAATTAAGTTTTTCTTTGTTTTAAAACTGATTACTACCCAAATACAAAACGATATTCCCGCAATCACGACAAAGTTAAGGAATAAACTTGAAGGAAGGGCTGCTTTATTTGACATTGATGTTGCTAATGACGTCGCAATCATTGATTTACAACAAGCAAGTCAAATATTTCCACTGGTTTGGATTTAATTAAATGAACACCTTCAATTTATGAAAATAGCTGATCGCTACTGGAGCATCGAACACCAGCAAATTTGTCAGGTTCTCGAAGTCCAACAACTCTTTGGACAAACCTATTGCCGTGTATGGCTAACGCAACAGGATGCGATCGTGCGGCTCCGTGCCGAAATGCTGCAAAGTCTTGATGAGATTGCAGGATACAGTAGCGATCGCATACGGTATCTCGTCGCGGCGGCAAAGGTGGCTCATGCCCTGAATGAAGATATTTTGTTAGCACCGATGGAAGCTTCGGTGATTCCTTTACCACACCAAATCCAAGCTTTAACCCGTGCCATCTCAGGCGATCGCGTGCGTTACTTACTTGCCGATGAAGTGGGCTTAGGGAAAACCATCGAGGCAGGTTTGATTTTGAGAGAATTGAAACTGCGCGGACTAGTCAAACGGATTTTAATCGTGGCTCCCAAAGGACTGGTATCCCAGTGGGTCAGCGAAATGAAGACCCACTTTAATGAAGACTTTCATTTGGTGCTAAATCCTTCTGCGATCGCTGTGCCACCTAATGACGATGAAAATAACACCGTAAACCCTTGGACAATCCACTCACAAGTAATCTGTCCGATGGACTCAGTGAAGCCTGTGGAAAGTCG
>JANXUJ010000080.1 GCA_025356295.1 Cyanobacteriota bacterium | reverse complement strand
GCGGGCGATCTACCCTCTGCTTTTGTAGATAACTTAAGCGATCGCGCGATCGCAAAAATCATTAAATTCCACTATCTCGATATCATGCTTCCATGTGCGTGAGTTTAAAAAGGTGGGTAGCGCAACTGGGCTAGTAGAAGCTAAATTTGTGACTTGATCTGATGTTCGTAAATCTAAGTTTTGTGAATCTAAGTTTTGTGAATCTAACGAATCTAGTTCCATCTCATTTATAACCTGTAAAGCTAGATGAAGATTTGCTTCTAGATATTTAATGCGATTTTGTAATGTTTCGATGGTTGATTCTTCTGTACTCATAGCCTAAACTCCATCAGTTTGTTGATACTGACTTTGCAATTTAAATTTGCAATCTAAATATATGCAGCAGAGCTTAGTCTTTATATCGAGAGATCATCATCCTACGAAAGAATGATATATAGAGTTTTCAAGTTTAGTGGAGTACGAGTTTGTTTCCCAGCCTTTGGCTGGGAAACAAACCTCTGTACCTCGCTTGCTGCAAAAGTGATATATTAGCATTTTATTTTTCATTGAGTAGATTTAATGAGCAGATTTATGGCTAGTTCTGAACATAAAGTTTTAATCATTACGGCTAGCTATAACAATCTCATTCGGAGTGATTTCCTGATATCTGATAGTCGATATATGGCGGGAGATCGTGGCGATCGCTATCAAATTTTGCAATGTGAATCTATCTTATTAGCTTTAGATATCTGTCAACAAGAATCTCCTAAATGTATTTTATTAGATTGGGAATTACCTGATCTAGATGCTGGGCTAAATGTAAAAAAAATTCTACAGAAATTAGCTGTTTATCAAATTCCTGTGGTGTTTTTGATCAGAGAAGATTTAGTCAGAGAAGAGAACGAGCAAATAGTAAATCTGGAAACTCATGACTATCTGATTAAAGAAACTCTAACTAAAGAATTGCTTTGTGCCACGCTGCGACATGCGATCGCGATCGCTAAACTACAACAAAAACTTGCCGACACCACAGATGCTCTAGCACAAACCAAAACAATATTACAAGAAGCTCAGGCGATCGCTAATTTTGGGATTTGGGAGCTTGAGGTGAATACGGGAGACGTCAAGTGGTCACCTGAAATCTTCTCTATTCTGGGACTTGCACCCGATCAATCAGAACTTATCTATAACCAAATTAGTCAATACTTTAATGCTGATGATTGGGCAAAGCTTGATCTACTGATTGCTAGAGCGGTACAGCATGGATTAGCTTATGAATCTGAACTGCGGTTTACGCGTACAGATGGTATATCTGGACATCTCTTGTCCAAAGGGAAGCCCAAATTTAATACTCAAGGCAAAGTAAATCAACTGTTTGGGGTGACGATCGAAATTAGCGATCGCAAGCTTGCCGAAGCAAAATTGCAGCAACAAGTTGACAGAGAATCATTGCTACGAGACATCACTCAAAAGATTCGCCAATCACTTGATCTCGATACTATTTTTGAGACAGCGACCCTAGAAATCCGCCAATTCTTGCAGAGCGATCGCGTTTGCATCTTTAAGTTCGATCTTGACTCTAATTTTAATAATGGAGAATTTGTCGCTGAGTCGGTGGCTACTGGATTTGATTCAGTCGTAAGGATTCAATTTCACGATGATCGCTTTGGTGAGCAATATGCTGAAGCATATCGTTGTGAAAAATATCAAGCTGTAGATGATATCTATGATTCTAAACTTTTAGAATGTCAAGTTGATATTTTAAAAATATTTCAGATTCGCGCTAATTTAGTTGTGCCATTACTCAATGGCGAAGCTCTCTGGGGACTACTCTGTATTCATCAATGTTCGGCTCCTCGGCACTGGGAACCAACAGAAATTGACCTCATTCAGCAAATCAGCTATCAACTAGCGATCGCTATTCAACAAGCTTCTCTTTATCAACAAGTTCAAACCGAACTTATTGATAAACAAAAATTGTATCTGCGACTAAGCACTGAACTAAATCAGAAGAAAATATTAATAAAAGAAGTTCATCACCGCGTCAAAAATAACCTACAGATCATGTCCAGTTTATTAAGAATGCAGTTTCGCAAAACAACTCCCGAATTAAAAATTTTGCTGGATGACTACCAAAATCGAATTCAATCTATGGCACTAATTCATGTCCAACTTTATCGCAATGACGATCAAGCTAACATCAATTTTCATGATTATGTTTCCGACCTAATAACCAATCTTTTTCATTGCTATGGCAGCGATCCCGCACTTATTCGATGCAACCTTAAAGTCAGCAATATTTTCCTGCCTCTAGATCAATCTATTCCTGTAGGGCTGATCATCAATGAGTTAGTATCTAACATCTTAAAATATGCTTTTCCACAAGGATTGGGTAAAATAGATGTTCAACTAACCCAAACAGAAAATGAATATCAGCTAATTGTATCTGACGATGGGATTGGAATATCGCCAGCCATTGATCTAAGAAATACAGATAGTTTGGGAATGCAGTTAGTCTATAGCTTAACTGAACAATTGGAAGGAAAACTTATTTATGACAATGATAACGGGGCAAAATTTCAGCTAACTTTTTGTGTTGTTTAATTTTATTGAGTTTGTGCAAATTTCGTTGTTTTTTTGGTAAGCCAAACGCAATATGAATATATAATCGAGCGCAAATGCCTATAAATTCTTTATTGTTAAGGAAACGAAAATGTTGGATGTTAAAGTTATAATTGTCGAAGATGAAAGACTTGTCGCTCAAGATATTGCTCAAATACTTGAAGATGCGGGCTATGTAGTTTGTGCGATCGCATCTGATGGCGAGACTGCCATTAAAAAAATCGTGGAATTTTCTCCCGATTTAGTACTGCTCGATATTCAAATTAAGGGATTAATCGATGGCATAGATGTTGCCAAAATGGTGCAATCTTTCTGTGATATTCCGATTATTTATCTTACTGCTTTTTCAGATGCCGAAACCCTAAAACGCGCTCAATCAACAAGTCCAATGGCATATGTGATTAAGCCATTTCGTAGCGAGCAGCTTCTTTCTTCAATCACCATTGCCTTAACAACTTATGCCTCCCAAAAAGAAGATTATAATGAGTCTCAGCTCAAAAACAAATTCCTCTCAATTGTCACTCACGAACTTCGCAATCCGATTAATGCAATTCTAGGTTTCTCAGAATGTTTGCAAAGCGAAATGTTCGGTTCAATCAATGCAGAGCAAATAGAAGCTTTGCAAATAATTAATAGTAGTGGCAGTAGTTTATTGAGTATGATCAATGATGTTCTCGATTTATCAAGACTAGAAGTTGGCAAGTTCAAATTACATCTTGAAATTATGCCAATCGCCCAAATGTGCCAAGAGAGTCTAGGTTATGTTTCTAAAGAAGCAATCCAAAAGCAGATTCAGATTGAAGCAAAAATCCCATCTAACCTACCTTACTTGATGTTAGATGAACGACGTATTCTTCAGATTTTGATTAATTTACTCAAAAATGCGATAAAATTCACTCCAGAAGGTGGAAATGTCACATTAGAAGCGATACATCATCACATACTTCCCCTTACAGAAAATAAGTCCTCTGTTCAAATTACGATAATCGACACAGGCATCGGTATTTCTTCAGAAAATCTTGATAAACTATTTCAACCTTTTAGCCAAGTTGATAATACTTTAACTCGTAAATATGAAGGCATGGGATTAGGAACTAGACTGGTCAAAAAGCTGGTTGAGTTGCATGGTGGCAAAGTGGACGTAACCAGTGAAGTAGGTGTAGGAAGCTGTTTTATGATCGAGTTACCTTGTAGTAATTCATACAGTGCATCGCTTGCTGGTAATACGCTTGCTGGTAATAATTGATGGAACTTGAATCTCTGCGATCACATCAGTGGTTTAAGCTCATTTGTGGAGCTAGTTATCAACACTTACCCGCCATTCGCAATCTGGCGCTGATTTATACATTGGCAGGAGCCGACTGCATCGATATGGCTCCCGACCCTGCCACGATCGCCGCCGCACATGAAGGGATAGCAGCGGCGATTCAGCTCAAATCAGATTCGCGATCTACAGCGCGATCGCCTTTAGTGATGGTCAGCTTTAATGATGGCGAAGACCCCCATTTTCGCAAAGCAATTTTCGATCCGCAGCTTTGTCCGACTGACTGCCCTAAACCTTGCGAAAAAGTATGCCCCACCACCGCAATCCAGTTTAGTAATGATTACAATGGGGTTATGTCAAATCTTTGTTATGGGTGCGGTCGTTGCTTGCCCCTATGCCCAGTGCAGATTATTCATACTCGCGAACAGGTCTATTTCCCTGAAGACATCTTCGAGCAGGTGCTTGATGGCAAAATTAGTGCAATCGAAATTCATACGCAGCCCGATCGCACTCAAGAATTTGCCGCATTTTGGCAACGCTTAAGTCCGATTATTCCCAAACTCAAATTAGTTGCCGTCAGCTTTCCAGACTGTGACAATTTGCGTGAATACCTGATGTCGCTGCTCGAAGGCATGACACCCAAACCGCGATCGCTAATTTGGCAGACCGATGGCAGACCAATGAGTGGTGATATCGGCGATGGCGCAACCCGTGCGGCACTGCAATTAGGTCAAAAAGTACTGAATTTTCAGTTGCCGATCGGCTTTGTGCAGCTTGCGGGTGGAACTAATGCCAGCACTGTTCCCAAGCTTCGTCAATCAAATATTCCTGTTGCGGGTGTAGCCTATGGAAGTTATGCTCGCAAGATCGTCACTGATTTCTTAGAAGGATTAGGCGAAGCAATTCCCGATCGCCTTGAAGATCGCCCCGACCTGCTCTGGCAAGCTGTAGCGATCGCCCAACAACTCGTCTCACAGATTAAACCTAGCTGTAAAACCTTAAAAGCCTAATGGAATCCATCCGCAAGCAAGTTACAGACAACCTCGATCAACTCCTTGATATTTTGCCACCACGCATCAAAAGTAGCCTCAAATTATGCGGCGGGCTAGAACAACTTGTCGAAATTGTGATGGACTTAGGTCGATTGCCAGAAGCGCGTTATTTTGACAGCACCAAATACCTCACCGATGACCCAGTTACCAAAGAAGACTTAGCGCTCTGTGTGCAGCAAATCGGTGAGTTTGGCGGCGACAATCGCGCAGGCATCGAGCGAACCTTGCACCGCATTAGCGCCATTCGTAACCGCAAAGGTGAAATCATCGGGCTAACTTGTCGAGTTGGTCGCGCTGTTTACGGCACAATCGCCATGATTCGGGACTTAGTCGAAACAGGCAAATCAATCTTATTGCTTGGTAAACCAGGCATGGGCAAAACCACGGCGCTGCGCGAAATTGCGCGAGTACTTGCCGATGACCTCAATAAACGCGTAGTAATTATCGACTCCTCCAACGAAATTGCTGGCGATGGCGACATTCCTCATCCAGCGATCGGACGCGCGCGCCGTATGCAAGTCTCGCGTCCTGAATTGCAGCACCAAGTGATGATCGAAGCTGTGGAAAACCATATGCCAGAAGTAATCGTGATTGATGAAATTGGTACTGAGCTAGAAGCGCTAGCAGCGAGAACGATCGCCGAACGTGGAGTCCAGCTAGTCGGCACAGCGCATGGTAATCAACTCGCAAACCTAATTAAAAATCCCACCCTCTCTGATCTGATCGGCGGCATTCAGTCAGTCACCCTCGGCGATGAAGAAATGCGGCGGCGGGGACTTCCTCAAAAGAGCATCCTCGAACGCAAAGCTCAACCCACTTTTGACATTGCTGTAGAGATGTGGGAGCGCTATCGCTGGGCAGTCCATGACGATGTCGCAGGGACAATTGATATGTTATTGCGCGATCGCGATCCTGGTCGGCAAATTCGGGCGGTCAGTGATGAGGGCGAAGTCACCACCACTGAGGAGAAGCCAAAAAATCCTGAAGTCGTCCGCAATCCTTCTGTTAAAGGTTGGCGATCGTCTGGTCGCATGAAACCAATTCCACTTGAGCCACAAGTATCAGTCCGCCACGAGCGAAATGAAGTCGCCGACTTAGTAAGCCGCATCAATGGCACTTCGGTAAGTAGTTCGCCAAATACTTCACTAAATACACCATTAAACGATAACGACTCAAATCTCTCTAACGAAGATGCAGATCAATTTAACGAATTTGACGATCTTGCAACCTTAGGCGCGATGAAAGAGAGATTTGGCACGCTAACTCTCTACTTATATGGCGTTAGTCGTCATCAAACCGAACAGGTAATTCAATCGATCAATTTGCCAATCGAGATTACCAAAGACCTTGATGACGCTGATATCGTGCTTGCTTTGCGATCGCAAATTCGGACTAGCTCCAAAGTCCGTCAAGTTGCCGAAGCACGTCAAATCCCCATTCACGCAATCAAAACTAGCACTCTCCCACAAATCACCCGCGCCCTTCGCCGCATCTTACATATTGACGAAAGCCCCACGGACACGATCAGCGACCTGAATATGTTTGCCTATGGTGACTCCGAAGACGAAATCGAAGCTCTCGAAGAAACTCGCCTCGCGGTTGAGCAGATCGTCATTCCCAAAAGTCAGCCTGTTGAGTTATTACCGCGTTCTTCGATCATCCGCCGTATGCAACATGAGCTAGTCGAGCATTATCAACTACGCTCAGAGAGCTACGGCGCTGAGCCCAACCGCCGTCTACGCATCTTTCCTAATTAAGCCCTCAAAAAGTAGTAGCAGCGCCGCTACTACTTTTTGGGTTTAGGCGATCGCAAAGCGCTATATTCAAGATTACACATACCGTTAGCAGCCCCCGACTCCATGTTCACCTTCGCACTACCCAAAGGCTCACTCTTAAAAGACTCGATCAACTTACTAAAAGGAGTTGGACTCGACTTTAGCGCTTTCCTTGATGCCTCAAATCGTCAACTGCAAATCACCGACCCAACAGGAGCTGCCAAAGCTCTGCTCGTGAGAGCGCAAGATGTACCTGTATATGTCGAATATGGACAAGCTCAAGCTGGCATCGTTGGCGAAGATGTATTGCGCGAAAAAACTCCCAAAGTTGCTAAGCTGCTCGATTTAGGGTTTGGCGGCTGTCGGATGTCGATTGCGGTTGCTGCCGAGAGCCGTTACAAATCACCGCTAGACTTGCCACCCCATAGTCGGATTGCCTCAAAATATGTCGGTTGCGCGCGCGCCTATTTTGACAGTATCGACTTACCTGTAGAAATCATTCCCCTCTATGGTTCAGTCGAGCTTGGTCCAATCACAGGTATGGCTGAGGCGATCGTAGACTTAGTTTCGACTGGCAAAACACTTAAAGATAATGGATTAATTGAAATTGAAGTCTTGTATCAAAGCACGGCGCGGTTGATTGCACATCCGCTTAGTTATCGCTTATATAGCGATCGCTTCAGTGAGTTAATGGATAAAATGCAAGTTGCTGTTTAACACTAACTTGCGATCGCTACGAATTGACCGATCGCACTGACAATATCGGTATTTTACGCGATCGCTATGGTTTGCAATTTAATGTCTTCTTTGGGAATACCGAATTCTAGTAATTCTTGTCCCACGTCAATATCAGTTGTATTTTGCTGTAGCCAGATTTTCTCGTCTTTGATATCAAAATGCAGAACAGTATGATAGACCCGCTTCAAACCTTTCCAACCAATACGCATCAGTTGATAGCGATCGCGCACGGTGTCAAAAATCAACTCACTCTGTACATCGTCTTGAGTTTTAAAATGACTATACTTTTCTAGAAGATTTTGAATGTATAGACGATAATTTTCTAGTTTATCCATTTGATTATCTCTTCAGCGATGGGTTCATAAACAATCAGCTTTAATTGATAGCGATCAAATGTAAAGCAATTGATTCGCAATTTCATCGGCTGTCAAAGTATCGAGAAGCATGGCAACCCTTTCGGCAATTTCATAGGGATTTCTCCGTTTAGCGATGATGATTCCTGCGTGTGTCTGGTTATTCAAGACATAACTCGTATGTAGTTTCTCAAAATCGAGTCGGTTGTGGGTTAGCATACAATGCCCCATTGATGCTGCAAAAGCTAGTTGTTGGGGATCGAGTTCGCCTAAAGTTTTCTGCTGTCTTGCTGTGGTTGCGTCTAATCCTCTAGCGATGAGTAGGGTGGCAACTAGAATGTCCACATCTTCATCAATGTAAATTTGAGCGAAAATAGTCATCTTTGATTTAGTCTTGCTTTGATGATTGGGTGAACTAGCTCATCGGGAATGTGATTGCGTTCGATGTATTCGTTGATTTCTGCTTGGTTATCTAGGTAAAAGCTAAGGGCATCAAAGATTTGGGCAAGATTAAGGTGTGGTAAGTGTAATGGAATTTCTTCTGGTCTAACTCCTAAGCGCCAGTTTTCGACAATGGCTCTAACTGGTGTTCTAGTTCCATCGATGATTGGTTCACCTGAAAGGATTTCAGGGTTACGGGTGACATGACGGGAAATGGTTGCTGTTTTCATCTGGTTTGGGGCTATCTAGGAATCTTGCGCTGATTTTTGGTTGTTTTGTGTAGCAATATTATCGCGTTGAACCGTTAGCTTTTCTACGACTTGACCGACTTTATCGTTGAAGATGTAGGTATTGCCTGTGGTGGGGTTGGGGTTATCTTCGGGGGGTAAGGGTGTTTGGGCTATGTCGTAGTTGTACTCAATTACAGACGATTCATTCGCCTCCGAGGGTAAATACCGCAACTCCACCAACACAGGAATTTTCGTTTGCTGCTCCTCTAGCGCATTTTCCGCCTCCTGCAACAACAACCACGCCAAAGCCGTAGACTTCCCCGACCCTGGTCTACCCAACAGCAGCACATGATCCGCCGCATATTTACAGATTCACTCTAGTACTGGTAGCCGCTCAATTTTTTCTTTCTTTTCGCGATCTGATTCTCTTTCCTGCTCAGCCTTTGGTGGCTCTACTATCTGCACCATTAAGCCGAAATCAAAAAAAGCAGGTGCAATGCGATCGCTTTCTTACCCGTTGCAATTCCCGTCCCGTCGCATCCGTCAGCGTATACAAGCGCCACCACTGCTGATAAGCACTTACCACCGAACCTAAATAAGCAACAAAACAAATCTCAGCGTCCATGCCGTAAATCTTTCCTGTAGAACGATTGCTTAAGTATTAAGCTTTTGGATGGGTTTGCAGTCAATAAAAAAGCCTTGCTTCGCAAGGCTTTTTTATTGACTTATGCTTTAAGCTTTTTTGATTCAATCAACATCGAATCAATTAGCGGTTGGAGAATTAACTCCATCGCAAAGCCCATCTTGCCACCAGGGACGACCAAAGTCGTGTGGCGCGACATGAATGAGTCATGAATCATGTCTAGCAGATAAGGAAAATCAATAGTAAACTTCTCACGGAAGCAACGATTGGTGTGGATGATGACAAAGCTTTCATCAAGGGTGGGGATATCACGACAGATGAAAGGATTAGAAGTATCAACCGTGGGAACGCGCTGGAAGTTGATATGTGTGTTAGAGAACTGCGGTGCGATGTAGTTTACATAGTCAGGCATACGGCGCAAGATCGTATCCACGATCGCTTCGGCGCTGTAGCCACGTTCGGCATTGTCACGATGAATTTTTTGAATCCATTCTAAGTTCACGATGGGAACCACGCCGACTAACAAGTCAGCATACTTAGCAACGTCAATATCCTTAGCCACAACACCACCATGCAAACCTTCATAAAAGAGCATGTCAGTGTTAGGTTCGATGCTTTCCCAAGGAGTAAACTCTCCAGGTTTGCAATCGGTACTCAGGCGACCATTATGATGTTCAGCTTCTTCAGGGCTGTGCAGGTAGTAACGTCTTTGACCATTACCTGTCTCGCCATATTCACAAAAGAGCGCCTCAAGCTTGTCTAACACGTTTGCTTCTAAACCAAAGTGGCTCATGTTGCGACCTTCAGTCGAAGCTTGCTTCATCATCGCGCGCATATCCATGCGGTTATACTTGTGATAGCTGTCGCCTTCCACGATCGCCGCTTTGATGTTTTCCATCAAAAAGATATGTTCAAAAGCGCGTTTGACGGTACTAGTACCAGCGCCCGATGAGCCTGTTACAGAAATAACTGGATGTTTTTTAGACAAATTTTTTCTCCTTAAATTTGTGACCATAAGCAACACAAATGGCTACTTACAATCGTTCTAAGTAATGATTTATATACTTTTAAGGACTACTATACCTTTGTATAAGTACCTCGGCATAATTAAAAAACTAGAGCCAAAATCTGTACCGCCTGCGTAGCGGGCGGTACAGATTTTGGGATTTTATATTTAGTTGCGTTTAGCTACTTATAGCGTCAAAGAAAGCAAAATTTTAAGATATGACATTTGCCTCGTCTAAATTATCGCAAAAATTCGCTAAACCTTTAACTATTGGTAATGTCATCCTCAAAAGTCGGGTGCTGCAATCGCCATTGTCAGGGGTGACGGATTTGGTGTTTCGGCGATTAGTGCGGCGCTATGCGCCTGACTCGATGCTTTATACCGAGATGATCAGCGCCACTGACCTGCATCATATGAAAGCTTTGCCGAAGTTGATGGAGATTGATCGCCACGAAACACCTATCAGTATTCAGCTTTTTGATTGTCGTCCAGACTTTTTAGCTGAAGCGGCGCAAAAGGCTGCTGCTGAGGGTGCGGATACGGTGGATATTAATATGGGTTGCCCTGTCAATAAAATCACTAAAAAGGGCGGTGGATCGTCTTTGTTACGACAGCCTGAGCTTGCCGCGCAAATTGTGCGATCGGTGGTCGCGGCGGTGGATATTCCTGTGACTGTGAAGACACGGATCGGCTGGGATGATACGGAGATTACAATTTTGGACTTTGCGAAGCGCATGGAGGATGCGGGTGCAAAGATGATCACCGTTCATGCGCGGACGCGATCGCAAGGTTATACAGGTACTGCCAAATGGGAATGGATTCGTCAAGTTAAAGAGGTGCTGACGATTCCTGTGATTGCGAATGGCGATATTTTTTCGGTGGATGCAGCGATCGCTTGTTTAGAACAGACGGGTGCGGATGGAGTGATGTGTTCACGAGGGACTTTAGGCTATCCGTTTTTGGTGGGCGAAGTTGATCATTTCATCAAAACAGGTGAATATTTGCCGAAGCCGACCGCGATTGAGTGTTTACAGGTTGCTAAGGAGCATTTACAGGGTTTGTGGGAGTATAAAGGGATGCGCGGCATCAGACAATCGCGTAAGCATATGGCTTGGTATGCTAAGGGTTTTGTAGGGGCGGCGGCGTTGCGCGATCGCTTGTTTCGGGTGGAGTCGGTGCAAGATGGGATAGATTGTCTTGATCAGGAGATCGCGCAACTTGCCGACTATCAGGCTAATCACCAGGGTGTTAATTATCAAGGGACTTTTGGAGCGATCGCGCCTGAAGACATGGCAGAAATGATCGCCATGCAATAATATCTGTACTGAGATTTATATGACGCAAAGCGCCACCTAAATCTCATAAATTTACTAAGAAGGATCATGCAAACATTTAGCCGCCGAAATATACGCCTGTTTATCATCATTTTTGTGGTGACAGTGCTGATTTTTGCGCTCGGATGGTTTGTATTCTTACGTCCTGCAATTACCAGCTTAAATAAATCAGCGCAAACGGCTGGCACAAGTCTCCAGAATATTACGCTCACGGAATTTGATGCGAAGGGAAAACTGCTCTGGGAAATCACTTCCAAACGTGCTGATTATCGTCCTGACAGCAAAATCGCGGATGTCGAAGATGTGAAAGGCAAATTTTATCGTGATGGTGAACTGTTGATAGAAGCAACGGGTGATAAAGGAACCATTGATCAAAGTACTAAAGAAATCTCTCTAGACGGAAATATTAAGGCGATCGCTGTTCAAGAAAAAATTGATATGAAAGCTGATCGCATGGTCTGGAAAGCTGAGGATGATCTCCTCAAAGCGACAGGCAACATTCAAATCGATAAGCCAGACGACAAGCTAAAAATGACAGGTAAAGAGTTGACAGCTAAGCCGAGTACAAATATTTATAGCTTAGAAAAAGAAGTGATCGTGACCGCGATCGAGCCACCATTACAAATGAAGAGCGAGAAAATCATTTGGGACGCGAAGCGCGATCGCGTTTTTACAGAAGTGCCGCTTTCAGTTGTACAAGTGAAAGATAAACTGCAACTATCGGCAAATAAAGGTGATTGGAATGTCAAGAAGAAAGAAGTCACCTTCACAGGCGATATTAGAGCTAAAGACCCAAAATTAGACATCGAAATTGAGGCGGCGCAAGCAATGTGGAATCTTGACAAAAAGCTAGTTACTTTACCTGTCGCTTTTACCGCGTCCAGTAAAAGTCGTGGGATCATCGTCAATGCTCAACAAGGGCAAGCGCAAATAGAAGAAGAACGAATCAACCTCACAGGTCAAGTAACAGCAAGTTTTCGCTCTACTCAAGGCGTGGTCAATGCCGACAAAGTGGAATGGTTGATCCCGACTAAAATAGTCACGGCTGATGGCAATATCATGTATCAACAACCAGATAAAAATCTCAATATCAAAGGCGATCGCGCCGTGGCAAATCTGGAATTGCAAACAGTCATAGTCACGGGTACAGATGTCCTCTCAACTCTAACTCCATAACTCGCGCACTCTGTCTTACTAAAGCAAATCGCCCGCTATGCGGGCGATTTGCTCTTTTGGTTTTTTAGTGTGCCGAGGTACTTAAGACTAGAATCGCAGTGAGATTATCATGTCCATTAAGATTATTTCCTAGTTCAATCAGATGATCTAAGCCAGTTTGCAAGTCGATTTCTTGATTTAAAATTGGTAATAAATGCGATCGCCAATTCTGCTCAACCACATCGTTATCACATAAGCCATCCGAACATAGTAAAAACAGAGTTGGCTCAGTCAACGAAAAGAACTGAATCGCAGACTCTAAATGATCGCTAGGATTTGGTCCTAATGCTTGAGTTAGTTGATGTGCATCAGGGCTTGCTTGAGCCGATTCCAGATCAACACCAAGATCAAGTAATTGATTTAGCACTTCATGGTCGCGAGTTATTTGTTCCAGTTTTGGAGAATTTATATCTGTAAGCTTATAAATACGGCTATCACCGACATGAGCGATCGCCACCTGAAGATCATGGACTGCTAACAAGATCAGAGTTGTCCCCATTCGACCTAAAGATTGTCGTTTCTCGTTTTCATTTTTAATAAAAATCGCTTGATTTGTATTAGCAATAATCTCTTCGATTTTTTGTTTGCCGGGTAAAGTGTCTATCCAAAATGGTCGAAACTGATCGGTAATCGAGTTAACGGCGATCGCACTCGCCTCCGCACCACCCGCATGTCCACCCATGCCATCGCAAAGTACAAATAACCCGCGATCGCTGCGATCGCCAATCTGGCTTTTGCCACTAATACAGCGCGTTTGAAAGACAGCGACAAAATCATCCTCATTGCGATCGCGTTGTCTGCCAACATCAGTTTTCCCAGCATAGGTTATATCCTGCAAATAGATTGTGGAGGATGTAACGATTGACAACTCTGAACTAATGATTTCTGAACTAATGATTGGAGAATCTTCTAGATTTGTCTCTAGCTGTAACTCTTCTGTATCAATCGCTACTTTAGAAGTATCAAAAATCTCTATCTCTTCAGTGATTTTGTCAGTGATTTTAGCACCACAAAATTGACAAAATTGGTAGCTGTCAGGATTTTCGGCTTTGCAACTAGGACAGATATTCATGATTATTCTTGCGTTGGCACAATACTATAATGGAAGCGAAGAACTAAGGTACTCGATCATGACCGATTCTACCAGACTCAATCCCGCCGAAGAGATCGTCCTCGGACGTGACTTTACGACGCTCTCGCAGCATGTTCTTTCGCAGATTGGGACATTTTCGACTGAGGCGTATGATCTGAGCGCATTAATGGGGCGGATTGGTTTAGCAGGCAAAACGATCGCGCGACATCTTAGTCGAGCTGGGTTAGCCGAAAATGTGCTTGGGGTCACAGGTGAGGTGAATGTCCAAGGTGAAGCTGTCAAGAATATGGATCATTACGCCAACCGTGTATTCCTACGCGCCTTCGAGCAAAGCGGCTTAGTCTGTCGCCTCGCCTCAGAAGAAATGGAAAAGCCCTATTACATTCCTGAAAACTGTCCAACTGGGCGCTATACTCTGCTATACGATCCGATTGATGGTTCTAGCAATATTGATGTAAATTTGGCGATCGGTTCTATCTTTTCGATTCGGCAACAAGAAGGGAATGATGAGTCAGGAGAAGCTCTAGACTTATTGCAATCAGGACGTAAACAGATCGGCGCTGGTTACATTCTCTACGGCACAAGCACGATGTTTGTTTACTCGCTTGGCAAGGGCGTTCATGCTTTCACGCTCGATCCTAGTATTGGTGAATTCATTCTATCTCAAGAGAATATCCATATTCCTAACAAGGGTTTTACTTATAGCATCAATGAAGGAAACTTCTGCCAATGGGAAGAGCCGATGCGCGAATATATAAGACATATTCACCTTCAGGAGGGTTATAGCGCTCGCTATTCTGGCGCACTTATTGCCGATATCCATCGCATTCTCTTTCAGGGTGGAGTATTTCTCTATCCTGGCACTGTCAGTCATCCTGATGGAAAATTGCGCTTACTTTATGAGTCGGCTCCTTTGGCATATTTGATTGAACAGGCGGGCGGTCGTGCTTCAACTGGAACTCAAGAGATTCTTGATGTCATTCCCGACAAGTTACATATGCGAACACCTCTGATCATCGGCAGTCTAGAAAATGTAAAAGAAGTAGAATCTTTCTTGTAATATATAAAATAAACAGCGATCGCCTAAACCCTTGATTGTCATATTTTGGGCGATCGCATTATGGGAAATTCTCAAGGAATATCTGGTTTTAATACTATTTTGGATTCTTGGATTTCATGCCTATTTCATTTTGTTGTGAGATGCTTGATACAACAGAAATTGCAGTAAATTTTGAGTATAAAAATTAGATTAAGTAAATGAGAATTTCCAATAAATTTCACAAACTTCGCGCTCCCATTGTTAACCTATTTCTTAGCTTGATTTTGCTATCTAATCCTGCGATCGCACTGGCTCATGCTGGTCATGGAGATGAATTTAAAGGAAACGCTGCAACTCAGAATACAGGGATTACAGTAGATGATGAAGTCGCTAAATCACTGGGAATTAAAGTAGAACCTGTAAAGCAGCAATCACTAAGATTTGGTATTCAAACGACAGGGCAGATCGAAACTTTACCAAATCAACAAGTAAAAGTAACTACACCGATTAAAGGAACAATTGTTAGGTTGCTAGTCGAACCAGGAGCCTTAGTTAAGGCGGGACAACCTGTGGCTATTCTGTCTAGTCCTGAGATAGCAGATTTACGAGTTACTGCACTAGAGAAACAAGCAGAGGCAAGTGGAAATATTCTAAATGCTGAAACAAATTTACGTTTAGCCAAGCAAAATTTAGAACGTCAGAAGTTGGTTGTAGGAGCAGATATTCGTCAGGCTCAGACTGAATTAAATTTAGATAGAGAGCGTTATGAACGAGACAAAGAATTATTAGAAAAAGGCGCGATCGCTAGACGACAGGTACAAGAATCGGAATCAAAGTTTGTCGCCGCAAGAGCCGCATTAACAAAGGCAGAAAGCAGTTTACCTTTACTCGAAGCCCAAGCACAACTAGAAAGAGCTGAGTCTGATGTGCAGGTGTCTGCGACCAGAGTAGAACTAAGTACGGCAGCTTACTCCGCCCGATTAAATCAACTAGAAGCAAGTGCAAACTCTAATGGAACAATTACGATCGCTGCACCAATTGACGGAGTTATAAGCGATCGCGAAGCAACTATTGGAGAGTCTGTTGATGCAGCAGGTAAACCGCTGATGACGATCGTAAATGATGAAAGAGTTCTAGCTAGCGCAAATATTTATGAGAAAGATATAAGTAAAATCCGTATAGGTCAACCTGTACAGGTGAAAATTGCAGGACAGCCATCAAATACAGCATTTCAAGGTAAAGTTACGGTGATTGGTTCGGCTGTGGATGGGCAAACTCGGATTGTGGCTGTGAAAGCTGAGATTGGCAATATTAAGGGTCAGTTGAAGTCTGGTATGTTTACCAATATCGAAATTCTTACGGATAATACATCTGTATCAACTCTAGCAATTCCTACTATGGCTGTGGTGGAAGCAAATGGTAAGCAGCTTGTATTTGTTCAAAATGGCAAATCTTATCAGCCTGTTGATGTGACATTAGGACGTACTTCAGGGGAGTTAGTGGAAGTTAAAAGTGGATTGTTTGAAGGAGATCGCATAGTTACGCAACGTGCGAACCAGCTATATGCTCAATCTCTGCGGGGTGACAGTAAACCTAAAGATGAGAAAGCTGACGCTGCTGTAGTATCTCCACCAAATATGCCGTGGGTAATGATTTTAGCAGGAGCGATCGCTGGCGGTGGAATTGTGGCGGCGGCTTTTTGGCTAGGAAGGCGATCGGGAACAAAAATGGTGATTTTGCGGGAGCCTTTAAGTATGGTTCAACAAGAAGAACCTATTGAGCGTTAGGCTAAATATTTAATTTTAATTTCATTTTTCTTTGTGTTAAATTCATGCTCAATGCCGTTGTTAAATGGTCGATCGCGCAGCGTTGGCTGGTAGTGATTGCCTCAATTTTAATCTTAATCTGGGGATTTCGGGTATTAACTCAGATGCCTCTGGATGTATTTCCTAACTTTGCACCACCGCAAGTAGAGATTCAAACTGAGGCAACAGGGCTAGCTCCTGAAGAAGTGGAATCTTTGGTGACAAGACCGATTGAGAGTGCAATTAATGGAACACCAGGGGTAGAAAAGGTACGCTCATCTTCGGCAGTGGGCATTTCGGTTGTGAAGGTGATTTTTACATGGGATACAGATATTTATCGGGCGAGACAGTTAGTTACAGAGCGACTACAACAGGCTCTGAGCCAATTACCTAAGGGTGTTGGTATACCGCAGATTTCTCCTGTTAGTTCTCCGATTGGGGCGATCGCTAAATATGCTTTCACTGTCGAAGAAGGCGGTAAAACTGACTTAATGGAAGTGCGGCGAATTGTGGATTGGCAGGTAAAAAATCGGCTATTAGCAGTTTCGGGGGTAACACAGGTTGTCATTTTTGGTGGTGATATTCGTCAGTTTCAGGTACTAGTCGATCCAGTTAAATTGCAACAATACGATGTGACTTTATCAGAAGTTACTGAAGCTGCCCGAAAAGCAAATGTAAACGCGGCAGGTGGATTTTTGACTAGTCCAGATCGGGAACTGTTAATCCGAGGTATTGGACGGATTGAGTCAGCAGAGCAGCTACAGCAATCGGTAATCAAATCGCAAAAAGGTGTACCAGTATTACTTAGTCAAGTTGCTGATGTCAAAATTGGTGCAGAACTTAAGCGCGGTGATGGCATCCTCAATGGAAAAAAAGCGGTCGTAGTAATCGTAAACAAACAGCCAACTGCGGATACACCTTCAGTTACTAAAGCTGTTGAAAAAGCGATCGCGGAAATCAAACAAGGATTACCCAGCGATGTCAAAGTCGAAACTACCTTTCGTCAAGAAGAATTTATCGAGGCATCCCTCAAAAATGTTGAAGAATCATTACGAGATGGAACGATTATTGTATCTGTCGTTTTGATTCTATTTTTAATGAATTGGCGTACTGCCATAATTTCCTTGAGTGCTATCCCAATTTCGCTATTGCTGGGGATGATAGTGCTGTCATGGACAGGACAAGGAATCAACACGATGACATTGGGAGGATTAGCTGTAGCGATCGGTTCGGTGGTAGATGATGCGATCGTGGATATGGAAAATGTCTATCGCCGTCTCCGTGAAAATCAACTCGCAGGAATACCAGTACCGCCGTTGGAAGTAGTTTTTAACGGCTCAGTGGAAGTCCGTGTTAGCGTTCTATTTTCCACTGTGATCATTGCGGTCGTATTTGCGCCAATTTTTGCCTTGTCTGGAGTGGAAGGTCGAATTTTTACGCCGATGGGTGTCGCCTATTTGCTCTCGATTGTTGCCTCAACGCTAGTAGCACTAACTTTAACTCCCGCTCTTTGTGCTTTGCTTTTGATAAATCGCCCCTTACCACCTGATGAAACTTGGCTCGCCCATAAATCTCAACAAATCTATCGTCCTGCTTTAGTCTTCGCTATTCGTCGTCCTAGTATTGTTTTGGGAATAGCGATCGCCGCTTTGATTGCTTCCATGATTATTTTGCCATCTCTCGGGCGAGTATTTTTACCCGAATTTCAAGAGCGATCGCTAGTTATTTCGACTGTTCTCTACCCTGGTGTCTCGCTGGAAACCACTAATCAAGTTAGCTTTGTCGTTCAAAAAAATCTGAAGAATGACAAATATTTTAATGCTTTGCAACTGCGATCGGGACGCGCACCAGGAGATAGTGATGTCGGTGGTGTGAACTTCGCAGAGCTAGATGTGGAACTGAGCGAAGAAGGTGTCAAAAAACGTGAGGAGAGTATCGAAATTCTGCGTAAAGAATTTGCAAAAATCCCAGGGGTTGCGGTAAACATTGGTGGATTTATTTCTCATCGACTTGATGAAGTTTTATCAGGTGTAAGAAGTGCGATCGCTGTCAAAATCTTTGGTGCTGACTTAGAGCAATTGCGAACTATTGGTCAACAAGTGCAATCCGCGATGAGCAATGTCGGCGGTGTGGTAGATTTGCAAGTGGAACCACAAGTACCAATCAAACAACTACAGATTCGCTTTGATCGCTCTGCTGCTGCTCGTTATGGATTGCGAGTCGGAGATTTGGCAGAAACTATTGAAACGGCTCTGAATGGTAATATTGTCTCTCAGGTTTTGGAACAACAGCAGGTATTTGATTTACTGGTATGGCTAAAAGAAGATTCTCGTAATAATCTGGAAACGATTAGTAATCTATTAGTCGATGTGCCTGACAGCAAGAAAGTGCCACTTTCACAAGTTGCTAAGGTTTCCTTTGGTGAAGGACCTAACACGATTAATCGCGAAAACGTTTCGCGTCTGATCGTGGTTTCGGCAAATGTGAATGGTCGAGATTTAGGCTCGGTGATTAAAGATATTCGCGATCGCATCAAGACTCAAGTACAGTTGCCATCTGGTTATTACATCCAGTATGGTGGTCAGTTTGAGTCTCAAGAACGCGCTACTGAGACTTTACTATTTGCAGGGGCGATCGCCTTTATTGCAATCACAATGCTGATTTACTTCGCAGTTAAATCCATTCCTGCCACTTTTATGATTATGATTAATCTGCCACTTGCTCTTGTCGGTGGTGTCATCTCTGTGGCACTGGGCGGCGGCATTATCTCGGTCGCCTCAATGGTAGGATTTATTACCCTCTTCGGAGTTGCGACCAGAAATGGATTGCTATTAGTAGATAACTACAACACCAAATTAGCAAAGGGAATACCTTTACAAACAGTGTTAGTAGAAGGCTCCCTAGAGCGCCTTGTTGCTATCCTGATGACCGCCCTCTCTTCGGCTTTGGGCATGGTTCCTCTGGTCATCGGCACTGGCGCAGGCAAAGAGATTCTACAACCGCTAGCGGTTGTAGTTTTAGGCGGGCTGTTTACTTCGACAGCCCTTACCTTGCTGGTTTTACCAGCTTTGTATTCCCAGTTTGGGAAATACATCATTGCAAAACCCAATTAAAAAACGTCGCGCTTTGAGCCACCTCTTCTAATCTTTTAAAACGAAAGGAAAACTTATGCAATCACTTCAACCAGTTCTTCTCAGTCTTAGCATTGCTTCTCTAACTCTATTAGGAGCTTGCGGTAGCACCCCAACTACAACAAGTTCGACACCTGCAAGCACAACCACTAAACCCGTTGAGACAGCGATCGCCAAAGTGAGTCCTTCTCCTAGTATAACAAAACCTGAAGCTAAGAGCGATAATTCTAAAAAAGCAGAACAGGTGATTGAATCAGGAATCTATCATTTAGAGTTAGTTCCAGAGAAGGAAGAAAACAGCACACATCTTGATTTCTTTTTGCAAAAGAGCGACAATCATGAAGCGATCGCTGATGCTAAGGTAACGGCTCAAATCCAGATACCTGATGGCACTCAACAGAACTTGGATTTGAAATATGATGTTGATGGAAAGCATTACACAGTGACGTTACCGAGCAAAGCGGCGGGTGAGTATAAAGTCGCGGTTTTGTCAGACATCAAAGGTGAGAAGGTGAATGGACGATTTAGTTTTAAGCGATAATGTTTAACAAAACCAATAGTCGCCCGCTACGCGGGCGACTATTGGTTTTAATTATGCTGAGCTACTTAGCTAAAGCCCTTACAGAAAGCACACGAGAGATTGAAAGCTCAGTGTCTTCAGACCTGAGATGAAAATCGGACGAGCGAATTTATTCGCTTTCTTCTTCTGAATTATGCCACGACTAACAATATTTACGCTATCATAATCAATATAAATAAGCTTAAATCCATGCTAGTCCTCGAAGCAAAACTAAAAGGCAAAACAGAGCAGTACAGTCTCATTGACGAGGCGATTCGTACGGCTCTGTTTGTGCGTAATAAAGCTTTGAGATACTGGATGGATAATCGTGGTACTGGGAAGTACGATCTATCTGCCCAGTGCGCTGTGCTTGCCAAAGAGTTCGACTTTGCTAAAAAGCTAAACTCTCAAGCCAGACAATCAAGTGCAGAGAGGTCGTGGTCAGCTATATCTAGATTCTTTGATAACTGCAAAAAGAAAATATCAGGCAAGAAAGGATATCCTCGATTCAAAAAGCGTGGTCATTCAGTTGAATACAAACAAACTGGGTGGAAGCTTAGTGAAGATCGGAAATACTTAACTTTGACTGATGGCTTTAAGATTGGCAGACTTAAATTAGTTGGTAGCCGAGATATTAACTTCTATCAGATTGAGCAAATTAAACGAGTCAGGCTAGTAAAACGGGCTGATGGTTACTATGCTCAGTTTTGTGTCGAT
>JANXUJ010000068.1 GCA_025356295.1 Cyanobacteriota bacterium | reverse complement strand
AATTTTTCAATTAGTCCTGCTTGGAAGTCGGCGGAGGAGAGGGGAATGGGAATGCCGCGTTGGAAGAAGTAGGAAATCATGCGATCGTAAAGAATACGCGGATCGCGTTCGGCAATAAATTGCAGTTCGCCTTGTTTGGTTTTAACGTGGGGTAGGTTGCTAAGGTGAACGCGCACAAATTCCCAAACTGTGTTTTCATCACGGCGATCGAGGCTTTGCTCTAGGGCAACGGTGGGTTTATAGGCTGAGATAACAAGGTCTTGTTTAACTGCGGTGGTGGTAGTTACAGCTTTGAAACTGCCTTGTTTTTTATCGAGTGCAGAAACGTTAGCGACAATAAAACCAGCTTCTTGTAATGCGGTTTGAATAGCATTCCAGACACTTGCCTGCGTATTTGAGAACTCTACGGTCATCCAGCGTCCTGGTTTAAGAATCCGATAGGCTTCAGAAAAACATTGAGTCATTAAGTGGCGATAATCATCAATATTTTTCCCTTGTGATTTATTCTCGATTGCTTCAGATTTATTGTTAGTAAAGATTTTTAGCCAAGATTCATTGATAAAATTTAGCTCTGAATACATAAGATTGCTTCCAAATGGAGGATCAAGAAAAATATAATCAGCAATATTTTCTTGTGAAGCAAACACATCAGAGAATGAAGAAGTAGATGTAATTGATAAATTTGAGATTTGTTTGTTTAATGCTTCTTTAAGCTGTCTCAATACAGACTCATAACGAGATTGAAATATGTTAAACCAATTTTGCTCTCCACTTAAAGAAGGAATATAAAGTACTCCTGCTGTTAATGGCTTCATTGGACCTGTACTCTTATTAAAATATTGAGGAGCAAGAAAAGTAGACATCTTTAATCCAACTCGATATCCACCCATTAATGCACACTGTATAGATAAGCTTAAAACGCTTTTCCATAAAGAACTGAATGCTAATAAATTACGTTTGGTATAGAAATGATGAGAATGACTGATACCATGAGATCCTTTAGGTTGTTCAGTATTATGACCTTTAGGTAACTCATCAGTTGGAAACCAATAGGGAATATCTAAACCCTCAATCTTCTCAATCAAAGCCAAATCAAAATCATCAGGCGTTTTCTCATGACGCTTTTTGCCGTAGGTATAGTTAATCAAAACAGGAACCTGCTTCGCTTGCCTGACTGTTTGATTAATCGCCTTGTCATACCTTGTTACCCAAGCCCGATCCATCTTCCGCTTCGTCATCATCGCATTACAATGCGGACACTCAAACTCATCACGCACCTGTCCCGCCACCTTATCTACTGCCACCTCCCAAAATACAATCTCCCCCGCACATTCCGCACAACTAAACACATCACTCCAGACCGTGTAATTGATGCGACCCTTAGTATTACCCTGATGCACAGTCTCATACATCCAACCACACTCAGCCTCAACCTCCGCCAAAATCCGCCTTGCCTCACGCTCAAACGCCGCCACATCCACAGGCATATTGTAGTTATAAGCAATAAAAGTCGCCGCAGGAGACAGATCATTGAGAATCGCTCGCCTCGCGCCCAACTTCGAGAAAGGTTGGCGATCTTCATCTAAAATCGTGCCGTCTTTTTCTACCCGATAGCCCAACGACTCCACCGTAGCCTTATCGCCGCACAACTGCGCCGCCACACCCGTCATCCCCGTGCCACAAAAACCGTCAAACACAATATCCCCAGGCTCGGTGTAATGGAGGATATAACGCATAATCGCCTTGTGCGGAACCTTCGTATGATAGCTGTGAGCATTGTAAATCGGGTCATTCTTACCCTCACTCACATCCGCAGCAAAGGGTTCACGATGGTAGCCATTCACCTCAGCATCAAAAGGTTTGCCATAGTGCTGAATAAAATCCTCTAAAAATGGATTCGGGCAAGCCGTGTAATAAGGCGGATCGGATAGCGCCAAAATATCCTCATCATTGCCAATCGGAAACCCTTCGATATTGCGAAAATCTGGATCTTGTAACTTCTCGCGCAACTTGTCTAGGAAATAATTGCGGCGATCGCTATCACTAGCAAAAGTCATCCCAAAGCATTCCACAGTCTCCTGTCCTTGACTAGGATTAAGGTTAAACAAAGCAGTTTGATCTGAGAATGTCATGGGCTAAATAAATCTGAGACAGCACGGCTATCTAGTTTAGCCCTTCATCACTGTAGATGTAGTAAAGTGGTAAACAATCTATTAATTAAATTAAAATCCTTAACTCTAAAAAATTAATTCACCAATGATGAAAGAATTTAATGTAGTCATTGAAAAAGATGTAGATGGATATTTTGTAGCATCTATTCCTAATCTCAAGGGTTGCCATACTCAGGCAAAATCCCTAGATGTGCTGATGGAGAGAATTCAAGAAGCCGCAGAGCTTTGTTTAGAATTTGAGAATGAGGAAAACTCTAACTTAGAATTTATTGGCATTCAGAGAATTTTAGTAAACGTATGAGTAAACTGCCAAGAATAACAGGCAACCAACTAATTAAGGCATTACAAAAATTGGGCTTCGTGGTTGCACGAATTAAGGGCAGTCATCATATATTGATTCATGAAGACGGTCGCCGCACCGTTGTTCCTGTTCATTCTGGTGAAGATATTGGAATTGGGTTGCTTTCTCAAATTCTCAAAGACTGCCAGATTACGAGAGATGAGCTTCGAGACTTACTTTAGCTATCATGATTTACTCACCGAAATAATTAGTAATGGCGATAAATCAGGACTAGCTGACTGACTGGCTAATAATTGCTGTTCCCAGTCTGCCCGTTCGCGTTCTAACGCCCTTAGTCTAGCATCGCGCACCTGTGGCAAACCAATTTTAGTGATCGCACTTTGCCGCAAAGCAAAGGCTTCAGCATATTTTTTTTGTTCCTGCTCAATTTGCGATCGCCTTGCCCTTTGCATCTCCTCAAAAACTGGCTCACCTTCACGCTCGGCAGCATGAAAACATTTTGACCATAGCTCGGTAGCGCGATCGCCGCGTATGTAGTCCTTAATTTCTAAATCTGCACTGAGCAGCACATCCCAAAGATGTCGCGCCGTCGCCCCAAAAAACTGCCCATCGTTACTGATAAATATTGGAAATAAGCGGCGATCGCTTGGAGTAGAGGCTTGATTGGAGAGCATCCACAATGACCAAGTTCCCTCAACGCTAAGGTCGTCTAACTCTAAGCATGGAATCGGTAGCGATCGCATGAAAGTGGGAAATTGTTGAGCAAGCCCGCGTACATGGGCTTCTTCTAAACTCAAATAGGTGGCGGTGGGGGCTGATTCGGCGATCGCTGGGTCAAAGGTAACTTGCTTGTAGGTCTTGCCAGAGGGAAAAGATATTTCCCAGCGTTCTTTTTTGAGATGTGCTGAGCCTTGACTTTGCGATCGCAAATAATTGACCACCATCAACTCTACCCAATGGTGTAATGGGTGCTCTAGTAATTCCCGCGCCATATTTGGATCTAAAGGTTGCTCATTTTCATAAAGTGCACTTTGTTCGCGTAATGATTGCACTTGCGATCGCACTTCAGCAAGGGTCTGATCGACTTTGGTTTCTAAGCGATCGGGATTGAGTAAGGTTTCTACAAATAGCTCATCAAAGAGTTCTCCTGCTTGGGCAGAGTCTAGAACATCCCCCGTTTTATCGACACCAAATTCACGCAGGATAATCTCTAACTTCTCTTCGAGAACTTCGCGCACTCGATATTCCACCGTGTCTTCAAACACGAAATTTAGAGCTTGGACTATGTGCTTTTGACCAATGCGATCGACTCTGCCAATGCGTTGCTCTAGGCGCATTGGATTCCAAGGGATATCGTAGTTAATGATCACATGGCAAAATTGCAGGTTTAGCCCTTCCCCACCTGCATCAGTGGAAATTAATACCCGTACATCTTCGCTAAATTGTTGCTGGGCAAGTTTACGCTTAGTCAGATTCATTGAGCCATTCAGACAAACTACGCTAATACCGCGATCGCCCAAAAATTCCGCTAACATTTGCTGAGTCGATACAAACTCGGTAAAAATTAGTACTTTCAAATTCGGATCAGCTTCTTCTTGTTGCAAGCGATAAATCGATGACAATAGCGCTTCAGCTTTTGCATCATTGCCATTGTTTTCAATATTACGAGCGAGTTCTAGC
Organism: Cyanobacteriota bacterium; assembly: GCA_025356295.1. Lineage (GTDB taxonomy): Bacteria > Cyanobacteriota > Cyanobacteriia > Pseudanabaenales > Pseudanabaenaceae > Pseudanabaena. The sequence continues at coordinate 599 of JANXUJ010000068.1, read as the reverse complement.
AATAATTCAACTTCTGTCCGTTCATTTCTGAGAGCTTTAATTTTTGTGCCTAACAGTGCATCTATTTGTTCCTGACCATCCAAATCAAAAAACTCATCGGCTGCAAATTTTGGAAGGAAGGATAGCTGTTCCTGTGGTTCGCCGTTTGGTTCACGAAGAGCTTCGAGACGCTTTTCTAAGGTGACTCTAATAGCGCGAGTGGAAGAAGTAACTAGCCTCTGCATCAAAATCATCAAAAAGCCGACATAGCTTTGCTTTTGTTTGATTGCTTGGTTATAGCCTTCACGGGCATAGTCAGTAACTGCATCATAGAGACGCTTTTGGTCGCGGTGTTGCGGTTGCCATGCGATCGCCATTAGTTTTGTATGACGTGGTTGAAATAGGGGATTACCTTGGGCATCGATCGCCCGCCGTTTGGGAGTACGGATCACATAGGGCTGGACGCGATCGCGAGTGACACTATTGGCTGTGGGAAAGGCTTTGACATCAAGTAGAGACATCAAGCGATAAAATGCCTCAGTTTTGCCTTGGTGGGGTGTTGCCGATAGCAGAAGCAAATAGGGAGCAGCTTCGGCAAGTCCTAAGCCAAGGCGAAATCT
>JANXUJ010000044.1 GCA_025356295.1 Cyanobacteriota bacterium | reverse complement strand
GGCGGTACACATTTTGGCTCTGGTTTTATATTTATGCCTAGCTACTTACGCGAAAGTAGTTTTATATGAATTTTTAATTGTTTTTAATTATTATTATTTTATTAAATATGCTTAGTATCTTAGTCTGGACACCAATTGCAGGGGCATTTCTGATCGTTTTGTTAGGAGGATTTCTCAATCCCAAACAGTTACGCCAAATATCACTAATAACCGCGATCGCGATATTTGGTTGGTCATTATTTTTATTAACCAAATTTGATATTAGTTTTGGATCAATGCAATTAAGCGAGTCCTTAGCTTGGCTCGATCAAATTGGACTCACCTATCGATTGGGGATAGACGGCTTATCATTCCCACTGGTTTTATTGAATGGACTGCTTCTTAGTGTTGCGATTTGGATCAGCACCGATATTCAGCGCCCCAGACTCTATTTCCCATTAATCCTCGCGATTGGTGGCGGTGTGAATGGAGCTTTTCTCGCCCAAAATTTACTGTTATTCTTTTTGTTTTTCGAGATTGAGCTAATCCCGCTCTATCTCTTAATTGCGATTTGGGGTGGTGAAAAGCGAGGCTATGCTGCGACAAAGTTTTTGATTTATACCGCCATATCGGGAGTATTTATTTTGGCTGCCTTCTTTGGTATGGCAGCTTTTGGCAGTGGTGACACGGCAACATTTAGCTTAACTTTTAACTATCAAGACTTGAATCTTGAAGCCGTACCGAAAACTACAAAAGTAATTTTATTATCCCTACTTCTATTTGGATTTGGCATCAAGATACCGATTGTGCCATTACATACATGGCTACCCGATGCTCATGTAGAAGCATCAACTCCAGTTTCCACATTGCTTGCAGGGGTTCTGCTCAAGCTGGGAACCTATGGACTATTGCGCTTTGGTTTAGGCTTACTTCCTGATGCTTGGCAAGCGATCGCTCCTTTCGTAGCGGGTATGGCAGTCGTCAGTGTGATTTATGGATGTCTCACCGCGATTAGCCAAACTGATATGAAAAAAATGGTTGCTTATAGCTCTGTTGGTCATATGGGCTATATTTTGCTAGCTCTAGCCAGTGCCACACCACTTTCACTATTGGGTGCAACTTTTCAAATGGTAAGTCACGGTTTGATTTCAGCCCTATTATTTATCCTAGTTGGCATCGTTTATAAGAAAACTGGAACTCGCAATATCAACTCTCTCAATGGTTTACTCAATCCTGAGCGCGGCTTACCAATCACAGGCGCACTAATGATTTTAGCGGCAATGGCGAGCGCGGGTATCCCAGGGATGGTCGGCTTCATCGCTGAGTTTATAATCTTTCGCAGCAGTTTTGCCATTTTCCCTGTGCAAACAATTCTCTGTATGATTGGCACTGGTTTAACTGCGGTATACTTCTTGATCATGATCGATCGCGTGTTTTTTGGTCGTCTCTCAATTCGTAAAGATGGTAGCGATCAGACTATTGACATGCTTCCACTAGGGAAATGGCAAGAGAAATATCCTGCGATCGCGCTTGCTCTAATCATCATTTTCTTGGGAATTGTCCCCAGCTTTGCCACAAAAATGATGGAGAGTTCGGTCAACGCGATCGCGCCCAATCGCATTCAGCCCAGTCAAATCGCTCTAATACAATCTCTTTGACATAAGATAATATCCTGCGTTTCGCGCAGGATATTATCTTATGGTTATTTATGTTTGCAGCCTTTTTTCTAATTTCTGACTAGCTTGAGATAATGAGAAGCAGAACATCCAATAGATTAAAGCGACAAATAGATATACTTCGGCATAGCGACCAATGAATTCTGGCTGTGATAATACTGTTCGTGACACACCCATCAGATCAACTAGTCCCACAATCGCCACCAGCGAAGTATCTTTAAATAAGCCAATAAACTGACCAACAATCGCAGGGATCGAAGCTTTGAGAGCTTGAGGTAAAACGATTAAAAAAATAGTTAAAGGTGTACTTAAACCTAATGCTCGCGCGGCTTCTGCTTGTCCTTTGGGGATTGACTGCAAACCACCCCGCACGTTTTCCGCAAGATAGGCGGCGCTAAATAGTACAAAAGCAGCGATCGCTCTCAAAACGCGATCAATTTCTAGCCCTGCTGGCAAAAACAATGGCAACATCACCTGCGCCATAAATAGAATGCCGATTAGTGGTAGTCCTCGCACAATTTCGATATAAAAGATACAAAACCATTTGATTAAAGGTAAGGTGCTTTGTCTTCCTAAAGCTAACAAAACTCCTAATGGAAAAGAGAATGTAATCCCTGAGATAGCGACGATCAAGGTCAAAACTAATCCATTCCATACATTCACATCAACGGCGGTTAGCCCAAAATTGCCGCCAACTAGCCATAGACAAATTGGCAAAGAGGCAAGCCATGCGATCGCTAAAATTAGCGAACTTTTTTCAAATCGCTTGCCTTGCTGACCAATCAAAAACCCAATCGCGATCGCACCGCTAATTGATAACGTTAAAACCTTCGAGATGCCATCAACGGGTAATAAAATCGCTAGAGCTATAGATAATGAACTAATGGCGATCGCTACCATGCGACTAAATCTGCCCCATAGTCCCCATGAGATACCTGCGAGACTTCCTGCGATCGCTAAGATAATCCACAATCGCCAAAATTCTTCGACAGGATAAAGCCCGACTAAGAAGAGGCGAAAATTGCTACCTACTACCGCCCATTGCGCTTTAGTCGTTACCCAAATCCAGACATTACTCACCACTTGGTATAGCAACCAAACACAAACCACTGTAAGTAAGCTATTAAACCAACTGCTAAATAGATTCTTTTTTGCCCATTGATAAGCAGTTTGCGATGCTTGTGGTGGCAATGTGACCGAGACTTGCGTCATAGGGACAGATAGTAAATTATCTGCCAATTGTAGGATAGTTGTGGGAGATAGAGACGTAAAGCGTCTCTATTTTGAAAGATCACCCCATTTTGTGAGTTTTGAGTAAACTGAGTCAATTGACCCCAAATCTTAAAATTTATTATTGGATGGGACAGTTTTGAGGGAAAATGTAAATGATTGAGTACAAATTTTTCTAAGCAATTGTAACTATGGTCGCTGCACCCTCCAAAACTCAAAATCTTGAGACACTCTGCATTAACTCCATCCGCTTTTTATCGATCGATGCGGTCGAAAAAGCAAAATCTGGTCACCCCGGTCTGCCGATGGGCGCAGCACCAATGGCGTTTGTGCTGTTTGATCAGTTTTTAAAATTCAATCCCAAAAATCCTAAGTGGGTCGATCGCGATCGCTTTGTCCTCTCCGCAGGGCATGGCTGTATGTTGCAATACTCATTGCTCCACCTCACAGGTTATGACAGCGTACCCCTCGACCAAATCAAACAATTCCGTCAACTGGGCAGTGCCACCCCTGGACATCCTGAAAACTTTGAGACCGCAGGCGTTGAAGTCACCACAGGTCCTCTCGGTCAAGGTGTTGGTAATGGCGTTGGTTTAGCGATCGCTGAAGCTCACCTCGCCGCTCGTTTTAACAAGCCAGGGCATGAAATTGTTGATCACTATACCTATGTGATCCTCGGTGATGGCTGCAACATGGAAGGAATCGCTTCTGAAGCTGCTTCCTTAGGCGGTCACTTGAAGCTAGGCAAGCTGATCATGATGTATGACAGCAACAGCATTTCTATCGATGGCAGTACCGATCTTGCATTTACTGAAAATGTCGGTATGCGCTACGAAGCCTACGGCTGGCATGTTACATACGTTGCTGATGGTAATGAAGATTTAGATGCGATCGCTAAAGCATTAGAAGCCGCCAAAGCCGTCAAAGACAAGCCTAGCTTGATTGTTGTCACCACCACAATTGGTTTCGGCTCACCCAAAAAAGCGGGTACGGCTGGTGTTCACGGTGCAGCTCTCGGTACTGATGAAGTTGCGGCAACTCGCGCTAACCTCGGCTGGGATTATGCCCCCTTTGAAATTCCCGAAGACGCACTTGCTCGTTTTCGTCAAGCGATCGACAAAGGCGCAAAAGCTGAAGCTGAATGGAATGTAAAATTTGCGGCTTACAAAGCCGCCTATCCGACCGAAGCTGCGGAATATAGCCGCATCATGGCAGGTGAACTTCCTGAAGGTTGGGAAAAAGCACTTGAGCCAGTTGCCGAAAAAGAAACATCTACCCGTTTACTTTCAGAAGCTTGCTTAAATGCCCTCTCGCCTGTACTTCCCGAATTTCTCGGTGGTTCGGCTGATTTGGCTCACTCCAACATGACCTACGTCAAAGGTTTGCCAGACTTCCAATATGGTTCTTACGAAGGTCGTAACTTCCGCTTTGGTGTTCGTGAACACGCGATGGGCGCAATCATGAACGGCATGATCTTGCATGGCGGCACAATTCCTTATGGTGCGACTTTCCTCGTATTTGCTGACTATATGCGCGGCGCAATCCGCTTGTCCGCATTGTCAGAAGTTGGTGTGCTATACATCATGACCCATGACTCGGTAATGCTCGGTGAAGATGGTCCCACTCACCAACCAGTGGAAACCCTCGCTTCTTTGCGCGTAATTCCTAACTTGTTAGTATTGCGTCCTGCTGATGCTAAAGAAACTGTCGGTACTTATCAAGTAGCGATCGCTAATCGTAAACGTCCTTCTCTGATGGCTTTCACAAGGCAGAACGTGAAGAACCTAGCGGGTACTTCGATCGAAGGAACTAAGAAAGGCGGTTACATCGTTGTTGATGTACCGAATCCTGAATTGATCTTCATTGCGACTGGTTCTGAAGTTGCCCTCGCTGTTGATGCAGCAGCAATCTTGACGGCTGAAGGTAAAGCTGTGCGTGTAGTTTCTATGCCCTCAATGGAACTCTACAACGAACAGTCTGATGCATATAAAGAATCTGTACTTCCAGTTGCAGTCAAGAAGCGCGTCAGTGTGGAAGCGGGTAGTACCTTTGGCTGGCACAAGTATGTCGGTTCTGAAGGCGAAGTTATTGGTATGGACAGCTTTGGCATTTCGGCTCCAGGTCCTATCGGTTATGCGAAATTTGGTTTCACTGTTGATAACGTAGTCGCAACTGCTCGTAAAGTTCTCGGCTAATTCTTCGCAGTTAATTCGCTCTCTCACAAAAAATGCTGCACTTGGTGCAGCATTTTTGTGAGGCGACAAACTTGGTCTCTAAACTTAAATAATCCCATCTGCGGTCATCTCTTCACGCGTGTAAGCAATAGAAAAATCTAAGAAAGACGCGTAAAGCTCAATCGCCGCCACCGCAGGAAACAAGCGTAAAGTACTGATTCCTAGATTGCGAGGATTATCGGCTAGCCAACCAAAAGCTGATTTAGTATGGGTTCGCACTATAAGAACTTCTCCTTCGACAGTCTGGCTCAACGATAACTCAGCATCCCCTGGTTGGAGATACATTTCGCTATAAATTTGCCCTAACATTCGCCATTGTTGTTTCCAATAAGTCATTCCTTGTTTTTCATGGGCGATCGCATACTCGGCTAGTGGTGCTATATTTCGCCATGTAATGTCATCCCGTTGAAAAACATGACGCATTTCTTTAACGGCATGTTCGCATTCTTCTTCAAATTTGAGTAATGGAATTGGATCGGCAAGACGGCGTGGTGTTTTGCTTAAAGTCATCAATGACTGAATTACAGTTGATTCAATCTGGCTAGATAGCTGCTCTTTCGCTCTTTGAGTCTGCCAGATCGCGCCTTGCTCAGTAGTTGCGTACATCGCGGGCAGACGATTAAGCACATAAGCTGATACGTCATCAATGCCAACTTTGCGAGGTAAAACCGTTGACATATGTACTAATTGATTGGTTACTTCCTGATTGACCAAATCTTCTAAAACATTAGTTAGAGAATAGGAAGCTGAAAGAATATAGGAGATCAGTTCGGGATTAGGAAGTGGGACATGGACTTGCCAGTCTCGATGATCATGCGTATGCCCCTTGCGCTGTAAATAACCTTTGACATCTTGCAGTCGATGGCGATCGCTAATACTTAAACCTGTATGTGATACTTGATTGACTAAAGCGATCGCTTCTTGAAAAGCTTGTGGTACATCATGCCAGAGCAAAGATGGCTTGCTAAAAAGTTGTTGAAGTCTAGCGAGTACATGAGCAGGTGTCTCGACTTGACCTGCCGCAATTTTAGTCGATTTTCGCAAAGGATCACGTTTTACACCTAAGAGAGCCTGCTTAACCGCGTTAACAATTTGATCTTGAAACTCATTATGAGCGCGTTTGCGCTGTTGCAACCATCCTCGGCTAGTACTTGCGTAAAGCACTGGCAATCGATTTAGCGCAAAGGCAGTTACCTCGCTCAGGTTCATGGCTTCGCGGGCTGGTTGACTCAGATGTTTGAGTTGCTCTTGTACTTCAACGACAACGATTTCCTCCAGGGCATTTTTGAGGCTAGTCATAAGCTTTTTTTGCTGGAAATATTATATGTAGTGATTTATTGTCACTGACTTCTGTCAATAGTATTGCATGTGATCTCAGTAAATAAAAAACGGCACGATGCGCCGTTTTTTATTTCTAGGTGTTATTAAGCTCTTTGCTTAGATAGGCTAAATTTTTGGGGCGATAATTTTGATCATGTTGCCAACGTTGCTTGACGGTCTTATGCAGAGATGCGATATCACCTTCCACTTTCCGCCAAGAGGTTCCCCCCCATGCGAGGATTCCAGTTGGTTGATTGTGAAAAGGAGTGTCAAAACGAGGATTTGTTTTCTGCTCAAGTTGATTGCGATCAAGGGCTAGTCCGAGTTCTTCCACTTGTTCCATCATCCAATCTAAAGTGATGTCTGACAAGCCATAGGTGGCGATAGTGCCACCACCGATGCAGCCATGCTCTCCCACAAACCATAACTGGTTAATTTTCTGTTCATCGGCGTGATCGCTGCGGTTCATAGGTGTTACTTGAAATGATTTGCGAATTTCATCGATCGCGATCGCCTGAAAAGCATTTTCGATATAGCGATTGAGTTTTGTGTCAAAAAATTCGTACTTTTGATTAACCCAGTTATCGAGAGGAAAGTTGGGGATCAGATCGGGAATGCCCAAAGCGCCCACAGTGTCCCAGCAGCATAGGGCTTTGATCGGTACGCGATCGCCATAGTTTTTCCGAAATTGGATCGCGCGATCGCTGCCAGGTCGCGTGGAAGGATCGCGATCGCGATAGAATGTATAAGCTTCAGGAGTTTTACGGATATATTGGCGATTTAGCAATCCAGAGCAGTTGATAAATCCTGCTAAACAACGCACTGTATAAGCACCACGACTAAATCCAAACAGATAGATTTCATCACCTTTTTCATAATTCAGGCTCAAAAATCGGTAGGCAGTTTTGATTTTTTGATCAATTCCCCATCCAAACGCACCACCGCCTAAATCATAAAAAAAGTCACCTTCAGTGCCGAGACCTTCTCCATAATAAAGAATTTGTTGGATACCGTGATCATCAAAGAAGCGGACTGATTGAGCAATTTTTACAACATTGCTAGCACCGTTGTTTTCTAGCTTTTGCCAAGTTCCATCACAACATACAATGAGTCTTTTCATAAAAGACCTCGTGATACGCGAGAAACTCCGCGCTTTAGCGCAGAGAGGTAAGCAAACGGCGGTTTCAACCGCCAGTAGATATTAGAATCCATAGCTATCCTTGTAGATGGTGAGGTGGAGGGGTATGGCGACC
>JANXUJ010000122.1 GCA_025356295.1 Cyanobacteriota bacterium | reverse complement strand
TTAAAACTCACGAAAACTTTTTAATTGAGTCTCTCAAAGATACTAAAGAAGCGGCGGCTTATGTGTCTGCTGTTTTGGAGGAGGAAAAGCCTGAGCCTGAGTTGTTACCTTTATGTTTAGGTCATGTGGCTGCGGCATTGGATAATGATGGCGATCGGCAATGGGTGAAAGATTTTAGCGCAAGTAATAAAAGTCAAGCGGTGTATGAGTTAGCGGCGTGGTTGGATAGTTTGGGTTTAAAGCTTGCAGTGATTGTTAAACCGAGTTAGCTAAATTTCCTGTAAAGTATTGCAAACCTATCTAGTAAACAGTTATAGAATACAGATGAAACTAAACATAGATTAACGAAGTTATCTCAAGCCCTAATTGTCATAGAAACAAAACACAGGATAAATATGAGAAAGCCAAGACCTGAGACCGATCAAGCGTGTCGGTCATTATTACAAAAGACTGTACGACGTGGTAACGCAGAGCTTACCAAAGTTGTTGCTGAGCATCTAGTGAAAACTGGAGATAAAGAATGGCTTAAAAATCGTTTATCTGTGATTGTATTTGAAGAATGTTGGGTTTTAGGTGGTAATCTAAAATTTACTAAAGACGAAAATATTACTGAAACTCTAATAAAAATAGCAAAATCGGTCAAAATAAAAGATGCCGCAGGTCTTGGTTCACTGGGATATGCACTCTCTCAAGAAGACTTCTCAGTTTTATGTAATTTACCCTCAGATCGGGATATTAAAATCATATCAGAGGCAATTAAGAGACCTCATGACTTTTGGGAATGGGTAATTAGAGAATGTCCTGACGAGGAAAGATTAGCTATTGTTAACTCTGCTTACAAGGGATTTAAACGAGGTGGCTGGCCTTGGGATAGAGCATTTATGCAAGCAGCAGCTTACTTAAGTGTTGTGGAAAAATTGTCAGAAGTCTATTGTTCTGAGATAACTTCACAAATAGAAGATTTTCCTTTCTGGATTGCTATTGATAAGCACACATCAAAGGGTAAAGAGGCTTTGAGAGAAGCATCAAAAATTTTTAAGATTCCTTACCGTCAAATAACTTGGGCTAGTTTCTATTGTGAAAGTGCCATAACAAATCAATCTTTGACTTCTTACTGGTGGACAAGAGAAGTTGACTGGAGACTTGGCAAGGTTGGGTTGACTCTTGACACAGCATCTAAATTATGGAAATTAGTATCACCGACAATATCAGAAATGCTCCAAGTTGAAGCTAAACAACTAGCTAATTGTTTTTTGACTGATTCTCGCAATATTCAAGATGTTGCTCAACTTGTTCTTTTTTAAGGAGTAATATATGTTTCAGGGAAATGATACAGAACAACTAGTAAAGCTCTTTAGCCAAAGAGGAGTTTTTCTTTACCACGCTTGCCAACTTGCTGATTTACAATCTTATTTATCTTTGGGTGGGATACCTTCGAGAGCTTGTTTGGAAAACAGTCTTAAAAATTTTACAAAATTTGAAACTGATGGCACAGATAAAGCTAACGAAGTATGGGGAAAAGTATTTGTTAATCTCTCTGATTTTGGTAAAACATTTGCTAAATCACCCAAGGGTGATTCGGCTGTACCTAATCCATATGGACCAATTTTGTTAAAAATTAGACCTGAAGCATTACTCGAAGCAATTGATGTAGCGATTTGTTTGAGATCGGCTGGGGCAAAAGAATTTAATCGTGAAATAGATTCTTTAACTGAAGTCAAGGATGTCGAACGTTTGTTTGCTTGTCCTTTTGAATCAGGGTCTCTTAAAAATTCTTGGATAAAGTTTGGAAAGGCAATGAAACAAGAATTTCCAGAATTTCCATGGGCTGCCGATCCAGAAGTTAGCTGTACTTTCCCTAATGGTAAATTGCCATTCAATTATGTTGATTCAATATCAGTTGATCCTTACATTATTAAAGGTAAACCTTTGACCTTGTGGATGCGTAGTAAACTCAATTTACCCAACAACGTGAAAATTCGTGAACGGGAGTGCTTAGTAACACGCAAAAATTTACTTAATGACTTGGTTGTTTTTTTTGAGTCAAATAAAATAAGTGAATTGTCTTTACAACAACCAATTTCAAATTTACCGTCTAATTTGAGCCAGTCCGTTAAAAACTGGATAATAAATGTAAGTAACAAAAATTTAAAATATCAATTTAATCGATTCATTAAGTATTTGTACAATGGCACATTTTTATTTTTAGATGAATTTCTTTGTGAAGAAGCCATAGAACTTTATGAGCTAGAGCAGTATGAAGAATGTTTGAGTTTGTTAAACTCAATAACAGATAAAGATTCGCCAAAATTTTATCAATTCAGAGGATTTACTAATGCTTGGATTGCTAATTATCAAGATGCCATAAATGATATCAGCAAGGCTGCTGAATTGATAAATGATGATGAATATTGTACTCTCGCGGAAAAATGTAACAACTTTCTTGGAGAGTATCTAAAATATGTCAAAGTAAATAAAGAAATTCAAATCCCTGAACCCACAGAAGAAATCATATCAGTGGAGACGTGGATAGAACATTTAGAGAATTGGTATGAAAGCGAAGAGTATCTATATGAAGATTCCCCTGAGTCTTTTGGTTATGTTGATCCTTACGATTTAAGGCAAATAATCATAGAAGCAAAACAGGACATCTTTAATGATGAGCTAACTCAACTTGAGGTTTCTTTATACAGGAGAATGGTTCTAGCAGATAGAGAGACAGCGATCAAGCAAGTCTTAGTTGAAATGAATCGTGTAGGGTGGAATACAATTCAAGGGAAAGAATATTTGCAATGTAAATTTGGGAAGTCCTCTCGCCGTCAATTAAAAAAAGAAGAATTGATTGAATTTTTGTTGTACTTGAAAGAGCAGCCAACGAAACAAATTAGTCCATACGATGATATTGCTTTTTAGTTCTATTTATTTAAAGGTGCTTCTTAAATAGCGATCGCCCTCTATGGCAAAAGTGCTAATGAGGCGATCGCGCAACTCTGCCAAAACCTAGCAGATTCAATCCCAATACGCCCATTCACAGGAGAACAAACTGCCCAACAACTCATCACTCAAATCAAAGCTTGGCTAAGAGAAACCATAATATGAGCAAAAAAAAGAAACTTCTAGAAAAAATATTGACAGGCACTAAAAACGTCTCCTCTGACGACATGGTTACACTCATCGAAGCCTTTGGATTTCGACTATCGCGCATCAATGGAAGTCACCATATTTTTATTCGTTCCGACATTCCCGAACCAATCAACATCCAAAACTTCGGCGGCAAAGCCAAGCCCTATCAAGTCAAACAGTTTTTACAAATCATCGAACAGTACAACCTACAACTAGGAGAATAACCATGAAAGATTATCACATCAACATCTTCTACAGCGAAGAAGATGAGGCATATATTGCCGATATTCCTGACTTGAAATATTGCTCAGCGATCGCCGATACTCCACAACAAGCACTCCATGAAGTAATTCTTGCTAAAACCGCATGGCTAGAAGCAGCAAAGGCAGAAAACAAAACAATTCCTAAACCACGTTATCGTCCTGTGATTTATCAAATTGTTGCTTAGAGAAGACAACGCAATGACCACATCATTACTCACACCAATTGACACATTACCCAAAAATCTCCCCCTTGATGGCGCGATCGCTAATGCTGGCATCGCAAAGTAAAATCGCTTTCTACTTTGCGATATAATCAAACTCAACTTCGTATTTTTAATATGACACCTAATCTCTTCTCAAACCTCAATCGCCGTAAGTTTATTGGATTTTCTACCCTGTTTCTACTCGGAGCTTGTGGAGCGCAAACCACCCAGTCCACAACAGCCTCAGGCAAAACTAAAATTGTGTTTTGGACAATGCAGTTAAAACCGCAGTTTGACAAATACATGAGTGATTTGATTGCAGCTTTTATGAAAGAAAATCCGACTGCGGAAGTGGAATGGGTTGATATTCCTTGGGGAGAGATGGAAACTAAGATTTTGGGTTCCGTAGCAGCCAAGACAGCTCCTGATGTGGTTAATCTCAATCCTCAGTTTGCATCGAAACTGGCTGAGAAGAAAGCGCTAGTAGATATGGGAGCCGCAATATCGGAATCTGACAAGAATAGTTATTTCCCGAATATTTGGAAAGCTAATCAACTTGATAGTACTACGTTTGGGTTGCCGTGGTATGTCGCAACTGACATCACAATTTACAATCGCGCTCTCTTTGAAAAAGCTGGTTTAGACCCTGCGAAACCACCAAAAACTTTTGAAGAACTCACAAAGGTTGCCGAACAGATTAAGGCTAAAACTGGTAAATATGCTTTTCTGCTAACCATGGATGGCGGGCAAGTCCTAGAAGCGATGGTACAGATGGGAATGAAGCTGATTGATACTAATGGCAAAGCTGCCTTTAACGATGCTACTGGCAAAGCTGCGTTTGACTACTGGGTCAATCTATTTGAAAAGCAATTGATTCCCCGTGAAATTTTGACGGAAGGACATCGCAAGGCAGTAGAACTCTATCAAGCAGGTGAATTAGCGATCTTACTGACTGGTCCTCAGTTTTTGCAGACAGTAGCTCAGAATGCGCCAGAGATCGCTAAAGTCACTGATGTTGGTTCTCAAATCACAGGTGCAACGGGTAAAAAGAGTGCGGCGGTGATGAATGTCGCAGTGCCAACTACATCCACAAATCAGGCTCTAGCCGTAAAATTTGCGCTGTATTTAACCAATGCTGAAAATCAATTAGCATTTACAAAAATTGAGAATCTTTTGCCTTCGACCGTTAAAAGCTCTAGCGATCGCTATTTTACCGAAGCCGCTAAAGATGCACCATTGATTGATCGCGCTAGAATAATCAGCGCCTCGCAACTGTCTCAATCTGAAGTATTAATTCCTCCTGCCAAAGATATTGAGAAGCTCCGCAAAATTATTTATGAGGAGTTACAGCTTGCTATGCTTAAAGAGAAAACTAGCACTCAAGCGATCGCCTCGGCAGCCGAGCGCTGGAACTCACTCTAAATCCCCTCTATGCTAATCTAGTAATGTATTGAACATATTTCGTTGAGCTTTAGGAGTTTCTATGACGACAACTTCCCTCACATATGTCCTTCCCGATCTTGAATATCCTAGTAGCGATGGTTTACCTATGGCAGAGAGTGATGCAGCAAGAGATTATTTAATCTATGGCGTTGAAGCATTAAGTCTGCATTTTCAAACTCGTACTGATGTCTATATTTCGGGTAACTTGTTTATTTATTACGAACAAGGAAATCCGAAGGCAGTCGTTGCGCCAGATGTTTTTGTCGTATTTGGTGTTGAGAAGAAAAAGCGTCTTTCTTATAAGCTATGGACAGAGAACCAAAAAGTCCCAGACTTTGTTTTGGAAGTTACTTCAAAAAGCACAGTCAGTGAAGATCAAGGTACAAAAAAAGGGTTGTATGCGTATTTGGGAGTTAAAGAATATTTTCAATATGACCCGACCGCTGATTATCTTAAACCATCATTGCAAGGATTTCGCTTGGTGCAAGGTGTATATCTACCAATTCCATCAAAGACAGAATCAGGAGATTTATTAGTCTTCTCTGAAGTATTGGGGCTAGAGTTGCGGCGGCAGCAGGATGGCGAAATGCGCTTTGTTGACTTAGCCACAGGTCGGAGATTAGATAGTCAGAGTGAGTTAGCTGAAGCTAAGTTTGTCGCTGAGCAAGCCAAGCTTGTCGCTGAACGATGGGCGATGAAATTAGCGGACAAATTGCGTGAATTAGGGGTTGATCCTAATAGTTTGTAAATCTCTAGAGGCTAACATTAGTAAGGTTGCCGAACCTATCTGTACTGATGTTAGCTTCTATTATTTCTGTGTTAGATTAGCAGCAGCTTTACAATCAGGATATATCTATGAAAAAACTTTGGCAGCGATCGCTTATTTCAGGGGCAGCGATCGCGATGCTCAGTGCAGTTACTACCTTGCCTGTGATTGCTCAGCAAACCTCTCAAAAAGTTGATCAAAAAGAAATAATCCCAGCCCAAATAACCAAAGTGCGATCGCAGCCTTTGCTGGCAATGCAGTTAGGCGACCTTAATTTGCCACTTTGGGTATGGATAATCGGTGGTGTTGTGGTCGTGTTTGTCTTTTTGCCACAACTGGGTTGGATATTAGGATTGATTGTGGTCGGCGAACGCGAAGTGGGCATCGTGGTGAAGAAGTTCTCATTGCGTGGCGATTTACCACCTGGGCAGTTAGTTGCCCTCAATGGAGAAGCGGGATATCAAGCCGATACTCTCGCTCCTGGTTGGCATTTTAGTTATTATCCGTGGCAATATAGCATTCGTAAAGAAGCAGTAGTTGTGATTCCGCAAGGCGAGATTGGACTGATTATAGCCAACGATGGTAAGTCAATTCCACCTGATCGGATTCTTGGTAAAACTGTATCTTGTGATAACTTTCAAAATTCTAGAGAATTTCTGTTGGCTGGCGGAGAGAAGGGGCGGCAGTTAGGGATTATGACCGCAGGGACATATCGAATTAACACAGCTTTGTTTACGATTATTACTTCGGCAAATGCGGCTGTAAATGGAATGTCTCCAGCGGAACTAAAGCTCTATTCAGTTGCGACTGAAAAAGTTGGTATTGTCACCGCTCTAGACGGAATCCCGATCGAAGCAGGTGCGATCGCAGGTGCAGTTATTCCTGAACATGACAACTTCCAAAATGCTCAGTTGTTTATCAATGGTGGCGGTCGGCGTGGCTTGCAGGAGCAGGTTATCTTATCAGGCTCATGGAATATCAATCCTTGGTTTGCTCAAATAGAACAAGTAAAAATGACCGAGATACCCATCGGCTATGTCGGCGTAATCATCTCATTTGTTGGTGGTTCTCAAGATGATGTCAGTGGTGCGCTCTTCACTCATGGACACTTGGTAAATGTCGGTGATAAAGGCGTATGGATAGAGCCGCTCTATCCGGGAAAACATCCATTGAATACGCATATTATGAAAGTGGAACTGGTTCCCACCACTAATATCGTATTGAACTTTAGCGATCGCACTGAAGAACATGGCTATGATGCCAAACTTAGAGCTTTGAATGTACGTTCCATTGATGGATTTGCCTTTAATTTAGAAATAGCGCAAATTATTCATGTGGGATCGCTCGATGCACCGAGAGTAATTTCACGCGTTGGCTCGATGCAAAATCTAGTCGATCATGTTCTCCGTCCGACTGTTGGCAATTACTTCCGTAACTCTGCACAAGCTTACACAGTTTTAGATTTCTTGATTGCGCGTAGCGATCGCCAAGCTGAAGCCGCCGATTTTATTCGCACAGCGATGCAAGCTTATGATGTCCAAGCGGTGGATACCTTACTTGGTCAGATTGAGCCACCTGAGACGCTGATGCAGACGCTCACCGATCGCAAAATTGCCGAAGAACAGCGCAAGACTTACGAAGTTCAACGGATTTCTCAAACTCAACGCCAAGAATTAGTCCGCGAAACTTCCCTTGCCGATATCCAGAGAGATGTCGTAACTGCGGAACAAGGTGTGCGAATTGCCGAACTGCAAGCCAATGCCAAAGTCAAAGAAGCGAGTGGTGAAGCCGAAGCCATCAGAGTCACGGGTGAAGCAAAAGCTGATGCTTATCGCGCTGGTGTCGATGCCCTCGGCGGTAATTCCTACGTTGCTTTGCAATTGATGCAAACAATCGGCGATCGCAATGTGCGAGTTGTACCAGATGTCGCTGTCAATGGGGGTGATCATGGTGGTGGTCTGCTCGATGGCGTGTTGGGAATGCTGCTCTGGAATCAAAATAAAGAAGCCAAAGAAGCCAAAGAAGTTAAAGAAGTTAAAGAAGTTAAAAGCGATCGCTTGACTAAGCTTCCTTAAATCCAGAAACCTTAAACCCAGAAAAGAGAGGCGGCGCTTTGTGCAGTTCCTCTTTTTTGGATTTAAGGTTAGCGATCGCGATATAATTGCCGAACACATAAATTTTTGAATAATCCTTGAATAGTCTAGGTAGTCATTGAACGTGCCTAAGGTCGGAATCATTTACAATGACGCAAAACCCGTAGCAGAGCGCGTAGCGTCAGATATATGTCTGTGGCTAGAAAAACATGGTATTCAGACCATTCTGGCGACAGGAAAAGGTGGTATTTTAGGCTATGGCAAGCCAGACAGCCCCGTTTGTCATACCCCGATCGAAAGTTTAGTGCCATTAGGCTTTGATCGTGATGTC
Source organism: Cyanobacteriota bacterium (assembly GCA_025356295.1). Taxonomy (GTDB): domain Bacteria; phylum Cyanobacteriota; class Cyanobacteriia; order Pseudanabaenales; family Pseudanabaenaceae; genus Pseudanabaena. The sequence goes on along the minus strand of JANXUJ010000122.1, from coordinate 1,501 downwards.
ATGTTTGTCGTTGCTCTCGGTGGTGATGGGACTGTGTTGTCAGCCTGTCGCCAGATTGCCCCACTTGGTTTGCCATTACTAACTATCAACACAGGGCATATGGGTTTTTTAACGGAAACCTATTTGACTCACTGGGAAGAAGCGATCGCCCAAGTTGTCGATGGCAAATATGTAGTCGAGCAGCGATCGATGATGACGGTGCGAGTGCAGGACAGCAAAGGCTTGCTATGGGAAGCCCTGTCTCTAAACGAAATGGTACTGCACCGCGAACCTTTGACCAGTATGTGTCATTTTGAAGTGCAGATCGGTCGTCATTTGCCTGTGGATATCGCTGCCGATGGGGTGATTATCTCCACACCTACAGGCTCAACTGCTTATGCGCTCTCCGCAGGCGGTCCTGTCATTGAGCCAGGTATTCCTGTATTCCAGCTTGTGCCAATCTGCGCGCATTCGATGGCTTCGCGAGCATTGGTATTTGCCAATACTGAAAAAGTGATCGTCACCCCTGCTAATAGTCATCGTTTGGTATTAGTTGTCGATGGCAATGCTGGATGTTATGTCTATCCTGAATATCGCGTTGAAGTTTCCCGATCGCAATATCCTGCTAGATTTATTCGCTTACAAAAAGGTGAATTTTTTCAGGTTCTTCGTGAAAAACTGGGCTGGGGACTGCCACATATTTCTAAACCAACTTCAGTTGAGTTGCCTTAAGAACTAACTCTATGAGCCAAAATCTTAACTTTGCAAACCAAGATTTGCGCGATCGCTCTTTTAAAGGCAGAAATCTAGTCGGTGCAGACTTTAGTGGCGCGGACATTCGCGGATGTAACTTTAGTCGCGCTCAACTTAAATCTGCTAACTTCGACAATGTGCTTACTGGCAAAAGTCAACGTCAAACCGTAATCTCCAGCATCATCTCATTTGTAATGGCGCTGATGGTCGCAAGTACGGCAATGATTGCAATGATCTTATTGATCACATTCGTAATCTCTTTTATTTTTGGCACAGCGATCGTCAATCGAGAAATAGTTTATTGGGTCGCCATTGTCTTAATCGTTGTATTTGCAGTTAGTTTTGCGATCACATTCACGATTAGTTTTACAGGAACAAAAGGAATTTTTGTAGCGATTCCCATCTCTTTAATTACAGCATTTACTTCAGGTTTATGGGGTTCAACATTCACAAAAATATTAGTTGTAGGCGCTTTTAATGCGATCGCGAGACTACTAAGATTTAATGGCTTTGTGGCGTTACTCATATTTTTAGCGATCGCGCCATTACAAATTTTTGGCAGCCTTTATTTGTTTAAGCTACTAATTAATATTTCTCAAGTCAGCACAGGCACAAAATTTCAGTATGCCGACCTAACCAAAGCCTCATTTGATCAAGCAACATTAGTCAACTGTGATTTTTCTAAGGCGATCATGGATGATGTCAACTTGCAACCATCTCAAATATTGCGTTCCAAACTATAAAAACCAAGAAGTGAGTTGCGGCGCGA
>JANXUJ010000219.1 GCA_025356295.1 Cyanobacteriota bacterium | reverse complement strand
CTTCGCGCCGCCTATCCTATAGATGACTACCAAAAAATAAACCTAAGAACGAAATTCCGCAATGATCTTGTTGAGAATATCTTGAGCGCCCTTATCCTTGAGTTGATGTGCTAACTCTAGACCGATCGCTTCAGGATTAGTCAGATCACCTGTGACTTCTCCTTTGATCAGAGTTTGACCATCAAGGCTAGCGACAATTCCTTTTAAGGTTAATTTAGTCGCATCAATAGAAGTATTTACACCAATAGGAACTTGGCAACCGCCTTCGAGTTCGCGCAAAAAGGAACGCTCGGCAAGACAACGCTGGGTGGTGGGATAATGGATGATTGGTGCAAACAAAGCTAGAATTTCAGGGTCTTCAGCACGACACTCGATACCCAATGCACCTTGTCCGACCGCATGGAGCGAAATCTCCGCATCAATTACTTCGTGGATGCGATCGCCCATTCCCAAACGCTGTAAACCTGCTGCGGCAAGAATTAGCGCATCATATTCGCCAGAGTCTAGCTTTTGTAAGCGAGTGTTTAGATTGCCGCGCACATCTTTAAAAGTGAGGTGTGGATAGTAATGACGCAACTGAGCGAGGCGGCGGAGTGAAGATGTGCCGACCACAGTACCTGATGGGAGAGTTGCGAGGCTTTTGTCTTTTAGCTTTTCGTGGACAACTAGCGCATCAGCAGGGTTTTCGCGTTCGGTTACTGCACCAAGTATCAGTCCTTCTGGCAGATTGGTTGGTAAATCTTTGAGACTATGCACGGCAAGGTCAGATTCCTTACGCAGCATTGAGTGTTCTAATTCTTTGGTAAATAAGCCCTTATCACCGATTTTAGCCAATGGCACATCAAGGATATTGTCGCCCTGTGTACTCATAGTGACGACATGAAATTGGTGATTGGGATGAGATTTGCTTAGTTCCGCTTGTATCCAATGCGTTTGTACCAGTGCTAGCTGACTTTTGCGAGAACTAATGCGAACTGTTGAGGAGGCAACCATAGGACAGAATGAAGATAAATTATCTTAAAGAATTTGACTATATAATAAAAGCGCTATCTTTTATTCAAACAGGTTTTGCGGCTATTTCTATGCGATCGCCTATTTATGAAATGTAAAGAATTCTTACAGCCCTAAATCGACCCTAAATAATTTTCTAAACGATAATATGTTCTATTGTTTAATTTCAGGCGTTTAGTTTCAGGAATATTCGTAATGGCTTACAGTGACTTTACTTTGATACGCGTAAAAGAAGAACTTGGTCTGATTGTTAAAGAAGGACAAAGTTTATTTGAAGCGATCGCTCCTGTCGCAGCATCTGCATATCTTAAAGAAAGCTTAAAGCGTTCCGAATCTTTTGCAACTTTAGTAAATACTGAAAAAGTGCGATCGGAGTTTTTGATTGCGCCGATATTAGGGGAAGTGAGATCGCAAATGAGTGAAAAATTAGAGCCGCAGCCATCGATTAGCTTGTTTTCGGGGACAGAATTTAACGTTGATCCACTGCGGGGATTACAAGGATTTTGTGATTTTATTTTAAGTAAATCATCAGAGCAAGTAGATATCACGGCTCCTGTGGTGACGATCGTTGAGGCGAAAAATGAAAGTATTCGTAGTGGCTTAGGACAGTGTATTGCCGAAATGGTCGCCGCCCAGATATTCAATCAACGCCGTGGACAGCCAATTGAGCGTATTTATGGCGCAGTAACCACAGGAAGTTTATGGCGATTTCTGCTGTTAGAAGATACTACGGCTTACATCGATCAGCCTGAATACTTTATTGGCAATATTGATAAAATACTTGGCATCTTGATGTTGCCATTTATGTAAAAAAAGCTCACTCACCGCATGAGCTTTTTTTAGAGTTTAACCAATGCGAACTGCTTCAATCAGGCGGGAGAAATAAAACGAGGTGGCAGTGAATTCTTTGCGCTTGATTGTGAAGCCCAGCTTCTTGAGAACACGGCGCACATCAGACTCTTTGTGGAGATAAGCGCGAGTTGCCTTGCTAGGACCTGGAACGAGATCGCCAATCTTTTTTAGGAGAATGTAGTAAGGATTTCTGGGGGCAAAGCTGATGATTAGGCGAGATTTGGCAAGCGAGGCAAGATGCTCAATCATTGCTTCAGAATCGCGATCGGGATAATGAATTAATACGTCCAGACAAATTACGGTGTCATATTTTCCTGATAATGTAGCTAAGTCTTTGACTGAAAAAATAGGATTTTCAGGATCGGCGGCGCGGCTTTTACCTTCACCAACCATTTTTTCGGAGATGTCGCTTGCCTCGACTTTTGCGCCCATCGCTGCGAGAGGAATACTCAAACTACCCGTGCCACAACCTGCGTCACAAACTGTTTGTGAGCTTGCATTTTTATCATTTTTAAACCATGCCAAAACATAATCGATAGTCTGTTGATGTCCTGTGCGGATATCGCGTTGCACTTTATTGACATCGCCTTCACCATAAATCCGCCGCCAGCGATCGAAACCAACTGAATTAAAATAATCGCGAACTATTTCTTTATCTTTTGGTTGTTTATTGTTGAGAGTTTTATTGGTGAGGGCTTTGTTAGTCATACTTATTGATTTATATTTGTTGATTTATTTAGAGAGTAACAATTTTGCTTTCTGGATTTTATATTAAACTAAGGTACTCGCCCTAAAAATTTGCTATGCAACTCAATCGCATTATTGCTCTCGTCTTAGTCGCAGTTTGCTTCATTTCGGCTACATTTGGCATCCAACGCCGCCAAATGGATGAGTCGCTAAATTTTAAAAAAGCACTTGATCGCGATCGCCTTGAACTTGTGGCGTTAGATGGGGCAATTTCAGGCGGAAGAGCTTCGGCAACAGGAGCCATGGGCGTACGCGATCGCCTGCGCGAGTTGATTGAAGATGATAGCGTCAAAGGCGTTTTGCTATCGATCAATAGCCCAGGCGGAACGGTGGGCGCTAGCAAAGAACTATACGAAGCCGTCAAAGACCTCAGCGAGAAAAAACCTGTGGTCGTGAGTATGCTTGATCAGGCGACTAGCGGCGGTTACTATGCAGCAAGTCCCGCCACTAAAATTTACGCTAATGGCGGCACATTGACAGGCAGTATCGGCGTGATCTTGAACGGATTCAATGCCAAAGAATTATTGGATAAAGTGGGCATCCAATCGCAAACGATCAAGACTGGTCCTTACAAAGATATTTTTTCGCCATTTCGTGAAAGTTCAGAGCCAGAGCGTCAACTTTTACAAGAGCTATTGCAAAGCACTTATCAAGAATTTATTACTGATGTGTCGAAGGGACGCAAGATGGATTTAGAAGTGGTGCGTAAGCTAGCCGATGGTCGCATTTACACAGGACGACAGGCTAAGGATAATAAGTTGGTTGATGCTCTGGGGACGCTAGATCAGGCGATCGCCGATTTACGCGGTTTATCTAGAAAGAAATTTAATTTATCTACAGAGAAGGAGTTACCAATTCGCAAATCACCTGCTTCGTTTGAGCGATTATTAGACCAATTGCTTGGTCAAAGTAGTGTGAGCATTGCTTTGCCATTTTTTGATATATCGGGTACGGGCGCAATTTCGGGTGCGATCGCGGAAAAGCTAGCCTCAAAGTTTTCTGGACAAAATATGCAAGCAGGAAATTTTGATCCACCGATTTTATTAATGCCAAGTTGGTTTAATTAGAAAAAATAATTCTTGCGATCATGCAAACTAAGCATTTAAAATCTCAAATAACCTCTAAAGATACTAGCGATCAAGTAGAGCGGTTATTGCAGCAACTTGATAAAGTTAAACATATTGCTGAGCATGGCTTCTGGCTTGCAACTGATGAGTTGGGGATTTTGCTAAATCTTGAACATAGTTTTATTGATAGTCTCAATCTAGAGGTGCGATCTCAAGGTCAAAGTTATAGATTTTTTTGGCGAAATTTTGAATGCGTTCTAGCCGATCGCCAGTTTGGAAAAGGATTTTGGGCAATTAAAATTCGGCAAGATTTATCCCAACATTCTAATCATCATACTTCTCAACAATCCGAATATTTTCCCACTATTCCAGAACCTAAGTCATCAGTAAGCAAAGAATTAGTAATCTTAAATACTCCAACAGAAGCGAAAAGTATCCCATCTCCTTATGCACTGATTGATAATTTTTTATCTGTAAATCAGCTGAATGATCTATTGCGCTACAGCATCAACAAACAATCGGAATTTGTGCCAACCACTAACTCAGCTAATGATCCAAACTATCGGCGGTCGTTCTATCTTACTAATTTTCCCAAATTTTCAGAGTTAATGCTGAGCCTAGTGCGAAAAATTACGCCGCAAATTATTAAGCATTTAGACATTAATAACTTTGAGATCGGGCAAGTCGAAACTCAAATGACTGCCCATAATGACGGGAATTATTACAAAATTCATAACGACAATGGCAGCCCAGATAGTGCCACGCGAGTCCTGACTTATGTCTACTATTACCATCGTGAACCAAAACCATTTACTGGCGGTGAATTGGTGATTTATGACAGCAAAATCGAGAACGGCTATTCTGTGGCAGCAAACTCACACAAAGTGATCCAGCCGACTAGTAATACAATCGTATTTTTTCCAAGCCATTGTATGCACGAAGTTTTGCCTGTGAGTTGCCCATCGCAATATTTTGCTAATAGTCGGTTTACGATCAATGGCTGGGTTCGCCACGTTTAGCTAGCTTTTGTTTGATTTTGGAAATTACGCCGCTGGCGATCGCACCCGCCATCACGATTCCTAAGACGGGCTGGATCAATGGCTCCCAAAGTTGTCGCCACAGGTCTAGACCGAGATTGATTTTCAGGCTTTCGCCGCCTAGTCCGACTAGCAGCCATGCGAAGAAGAAAAATACTAAGAACAAATTGAACATCAAAAATTTGTTCGTCCAGCGTCCGATTGTTTCCATAGCTCTTTAAAATATGAAATTTAGATTATAGGTGTGTGATGCAACGCGCCATATTTGGCTGCTTTTAGAACTAGCTGCTTTTAGAACAAACGGGGCAACGTTACCGTTACCCCGTTTGTTTATATTGTTTTTCTTTTATGGATAGAATTAAAAGTTTTTTATAAATTTTCTTTATTAAATCAAAATTTAATTAAATCAAAATTTATTTAAAACCGACTGCTGCTTGCCAGACAAAAGCAAGTAGCAAGAAGAATACAGGAATCACGGGAAGAACATTTACCAATGGGTCGAAGATTCTATAAGCTTCGGGTAACGTTGCGATTAATAGACTAAGTTGCATGAAAAACAGACCTCCTTCAAGAGCTAAAATGAATCTTACCACGTCAAAGAAGACATTCTTTTTCCAGAATTTATTTTAGGTTTTTAGAAGGCAGTGCAAAGCTTGTCCTTCCAAAAGCTACTCATCTTTAATATTAATAGGCTTAATTATGGCGATCGCAAATCTCAAAAATCTTGTAAAAATCTTACAAATTAGTGTTTTATCGATCCTAATCTCGGTCTGGATGTTTAACGCTCCTGCTTGGGCAAACATCCAAATAAAGCTGACTAATCTCAGTTATGAACGATGCACAGGCGAAGCTGGCAAAAACATGGTACTTGGCGGCGGCATGATGTCGGCTAAATGCTATGTAATCAAAGGATTGGCTAACAATACATCAGGTAAAGATGTCCATAATGCTGATATTTTTGGGCGGATTTATGATGCTAATGGCAACGATATTATGCCTGAGAGAGGAAGAGTGGGCGCAGTTGAGGAGATACCTACAGGCAAGAGCGATTTTCAGATTATGGTGGCAATTCCTGCGGAACAGCCTGAACCTTTAGAGCTTAAGCAATTTAAAGCTTCGGGATTTGCAGGCAAAGTCAGGCGGTAATCACAAAAAATCACAAAAAAGCAGAAGTATCGCTTTTGCTTTTTTTGCTTTTGATTAAAATATGGCAAAATCTAAATCTAAAGTTATCTGAATTGCTACAAAAAATATGGCCGTTAAAGTTTTAATTCCCACTCCACTTCAACAATTGACTAACAATCAAGCGACCGTAGAATGTACTGGCGCTTCAGTTCAAGAAATGATTGACTCACTAGAAACCAATTGCCCTGGTATCAAAGCTCGCATTTGTGATGACAAAGGTAATCTCCGCCGCTTTGTTAATTTTTATGTTAACAGCGAAGACATTCGCTTCCTCGATGGAGCAAATACTGTCCTCAATGATGGCGATGAAGTAAGCATTATCCCTGCGATCGCAGGGGGCTAAAAAACTAAAATCAGAAAAGGCAGAGTGTTTCACGCTCTGCCTTTTTCTAAAGCAGTTCGGCAATAATTTGCAGCATCCAAATTGCCGACTGCTTTTTGATATCTGGATTAACTTTGCCCTTGTCACCCCAATTCTGTAGCCATTTCCCCAAGTTACCCACCGACCCACCGAGCCATTCTTCAATTTTTGCAAAAATCTGTAGTGGTCCGACACCAGTCAAAACTTGGATCGTAAAAATAACCGCAACTATTAGAAATGCAGTTTTAAAACTTGCCTTGATAATACTAAGCAACCACCATAACAGTAGCAAAGAGACTATTAATGAGCCGATCACTAGAGGCAAATTCATAAGGTTTTTCCAATTTAATCTCAAATTTATTCTAAAATCCACTTATTTATAGCGTTTGCCCGCCGAAAGCGAGCAAACGCTATAAATTTTGTTACTAAATTTTGGCATGTTAGATGTCTCAAGACTTGCAAATTCACCAAGTTAGACTCGATATTTCGCAAATAGAATACGATCTCTTCTGGCAATTTTTATCAGAGGATGAGCGATCGCGTGCTAATAAATTTAAAAGAGAACATCTCAAGCGCAATTTTGTGGCGGCTAGAGGTAATTTGCGCGAGATTTTGGCTAAATATTTAGCTTGTGAACCAAATAAGATTGTGTTTAGTTATGGCGATCGCGGTAAACCCTATGTTGAGGAATCTGATTGGGTGATTCATTTTAATTTGGCACATTCTCAAGATTGGGTGATCTATGTGATTAGTGGCGATCGCGAAGTGGGAATCGATCTGGAATATATAAATTTTGAGTGTGATGTTGAGGCGATCGCTAAACGTTATTTTTTGCCTTCAGAACAAAAGCTGATGGAGAGATTAAGCGATCGTGCCGATTATTTAGCGAAATATCTAGCCTTTTATCGAGCATGGACTCTCAAGGAAGCTTATGGAAAAGCGACAGGACAAGGTATTGCAAATATTCTTGAGAGTCTAGATGTCTCGCCATTAATAGAGTTGCCAATTGGTGAGACTCTATTGATAGATGGCTGGATACTCCAAGCTCTCGATACTCAACCTGATTATTGTGCGGCTTTATGTGTTTCTGTGAGTTAAGTGTCTCTGTGGGCTAGGCGCAAAATCTGTCCTGCTAACATCGCCGCCCCGAAGCCGTTATCAATATTTACGACACCAACACCTGTCGCACAGGAGTTAAGCATCGTCAGCAAAGGAGCCAATCCATTAAAACTTGCACCATAACCGATGCTGGTGGGAACTGCCACGATCGGACAATCTGCTAGACCTGCAACTACGCTAGCTAGCGCTCCTTCCATTCCTGCAACCACGATGATTACTTCCGCCTCAGCGATCAAGTCACGATGGCTCAGTAAGCGATGAATCCCTGCTACGCCCACATCCCAGAGACGTTTAACCCTAAATCCACAGAGTTCAGCAGTGACGGCTGCTTCTTCGGCGATCGGCAAGTCGGCTGTGCCTGCGGTAATGATCGTGATCGTGCCTTGTTTTGTAATCATTGATTCGCCTAAACAGCAAATTTGGGCGATCGCAAAATATCTTAACCCGCGCAAAGATGGCTGAATCTGTGCATACATCGCTGCCGAAATTTTGGTTGCCATCACCACAGGATTTTTAGACTCCATCACCCGCATAATCTGCACAATTTGTTCAGGAGTTTTGCCAATTCCAAAGATCACTTCGGGAAATCCTGTCCGCAAAGTGCGATGGTGATCGATTTTGGCAAAATCTCCCACCGATTCATAGTGGAGATATTTCAATTTTTCTAAGGCTATATCTGCACTCAGATATCCTTTGGCGACCATTTCGAGCAGTTGCTTCAAGTTATCAGGATTCAAGTTTAATAACCTCCTCAATATCTAGTTTGTTAGTATGTTGATTAACTCTATATCTTCCTGATTTTTTTAACTCGCTAATTACTGTTGTGGGGCTTACACCCCATAATCTTCCCGTATGCCACTCCCATTTATTGCCATATGGAAATAGATTACATTGCTCTATTTGTTGCAGATGTAGCGCGATCGCTAGTTTTTTATCGTGATGTTTTAGGCTTTAGCTTTGAGGAGCCAGCTAAGCCCGATGGGGCGGAAGGCTATAGCGGCAAGCTGAAAATTGGCATTTACGATCGCAGTTGGTTGCCAAAGTTATTTGGCGATCGCGGCAAACAGATCATTAACGGCAATCCATTTTTATTATCGATGAGTGTTGATAACCTCGATCAGGTTTACCAGAAAATACTTGATCTTGATTTGGATTTTGAGATAGATATTATTGCTGCGCCTGCGGTCATGCCGTGGGGACAAAGACTTTTATTTTTGAGTGATCCTGATGGCAATATTCTTGAAATTGTCCAGTCACAATAAAAGCAAAAGTTAAAGAAGGGGCTTTGTACGTTCTCTAACTTTTGCTTTTATTGCTATATATTGAACTGTGGTTAAAACTTCACAGGTTTGTAATGACTATGCCAGTGCCAAACGATATTCCTGTTGCCGAGAGGGTTAGTGATCCTAAGCGATCGCTCCCCAAGCAAGCTGTGTCAGCCAATCCAATTTTGCGATCGCTACAGTCTGTTCCTTGGTGGGGATATAGTTTAGCCGTCCTAGCATTTATATCACCTCTGGTTAGCACTCGGATTTGGTTTGCGCTTAATGCCAACGCATCAACTCAGTCGTCTCAAGCGTCATCTACGGAGACGCCTCAATCAATAGCCGCGACACCGTCAACTATTTCCGCAGTTGCCCCATTCATAACTGCAACTCCTACTGCTAGCCCAGAAGTTTTGACCAAAGAACCTGAAGGCGCGCCAGACTTATTTGGTCATCACTCTTATAGTGAAGCTCCCCTCGCTCAATTACGCACCGTTGGCAGAGCCGGCGATGGCTATGAGATACGACTTCGTGAGGCGGCGGCAAAAAGCTATCTCAGTATGGATGCCGCCGCAAAGGCTGATGGTGTTGATCTGGTCGTGATTTCAGGATTTCGGACGATCGCGGAACAGCAACAACTTTTCTTCGAGATCAGCAAGCAACGCAACCAAACTCCTGCTCAACGTGCCAAAGTCAGCGCCCCACCCGGGCATAGCGAGCATCACACAGGCTACGCGATGGATATTGGTGATGGCAGCTTACCCAGCGCCAATCTGTCAACTAGTTTTGAGAAAACGGCAGCTTTTCAATGGCTACAAAGTAACGCTGCAAAATACGGCTTTGAAATGTCATTTCCGACTAACAATCCTCAAGGCGTGATGTATGAACCCTGGCACTGGCGATTTGTCGGTGATGATGACAGTCTAGCAATTTTTTACAAAAAACAAAATCGTAGTACTCCTTTTATCAAAAAACCATAACTCAAATTAATTTAAAAAGCCATAATTAAGTATTCTCCCTTCGCGAGAATAACTGCCTTACCTCTGAAAATTGCCATGAATGTCACTGCTACTGATTTACTAGCGATCGCCATATTTACGATTACGATGATGTCTCTGGTTGGGTCTATGTTTGGCTTGTCACCAGTTGTACCTAGTGCGATCACGATCGTATTACTAGGTATATGGGGTATCGATATTGGCTTTTGGCAAGGTAAATTTGGGGCATATGCTCAAGTATGGCTAAGAGCGCGATCGCCTCAATATCGCGCGCGTGTTTCGTATCACGAAGCAGGGCATTTTCTCGCTGCCCATGTATTGGGATTTAAAATCGTCAGCTATGCGATCGCGGGCATCGTTGGTAAATCTCTGGGTGAGATATTAGCCGATAAGACTTTTGCAGGAATAGAAGGTGGTGTCGAAGTCGAGCGAGATGAATCGCCTAATTCTGTAAATTTACTTGATCGTTACTGCACTGTCTACATGGCAGGTATAGCCGCCGAGCAACTCATGTGCGATGGCGAAACGGAAGGCGGACTTGATGACATTCAACGCTTACGTCAAGCGATTTCACATATGCCCAATCCGATGACTCAAGAACGTTGGGCGATGTTAAATGCGCGTAATTTATTAAGCGATCGCCAACCAGTTTTAGTCGCACTCGCTACTCAGATGCTAAATGGAGCAAGTGTCGAAGATTGCTACCAAGTTATTACCAAGACGGAAAAAACTTTGAGCATAAGTAACTCAACACAAATAAAACCTTAAAGTCCAGTAAAACCTTAAAGTCCAGATTTTGATTCACCCACGAAGTGAATGAATCAAAATCTGGACTTTAAGGTTTTATTTAAACTGTGATGGGAACTTTGATGTTCTCTTCCCATTTGCGTGGGACACTCTCACGGCGGATATTGCGCCAGATTTGGGTCGCAGCAGCCGTGCCATCAGCTACGGCGATCGATACTTGATTCAATCCTTTTTTTAAATCACCCAACGCAAAGATGCGATCATGGCTAGTCTTTGCCATCTCATTGGTCACTAGATTCTGTCCATCCCACTCCAGACCGTCAATACCTTTGAGATAGTGGCTATGATAAACAGACCCCATACTGACCAGTCCTGTTGTTGCTTCAACAATCGTACCGTCAATGAGTTCCACTCCACTAAGCTGATGTTTTTCACCTAAGAACTTCGCGATCGGACTTTCATAGAGGGGATATCCATAATCTGCTAGCTTCTGCTTCATCGTGTCACTCACTGAGCCTAGCCCATGAGTCAGCACCGAAATATAAGGCGTGAACCAATTTAATACAAACGCAGCATTAATTTGAGATTCAGTATTCGCAATTAATACCGCTTTCTGATCCCACATATCAAATCCATCACAAATCATGCAAACATGAACCGTATAGCCAGCATAATCATAGACATTCTGCATGTTTTCTAGTTGCGGCAAATTGTCCATGATTCCCGAAGCGGCAATCACATATTTACTACGAAATATGGGATAAGTGCTATCTTTTTTACCGATTTTAACTTTGACAGCAAAAGTTTCGCCTTCATCAGTTACCTCTTCAACATAGCCACGCAGATGATCAGCTCCCCACTCCAGAGCTTGCTTAGTACCATGATTTAAGATCGTACTTCCAGAAGTATGCGGATCAAGTCCAACATAGTTCCGCAAATCTTGCATCCAAAGCGATCGCCCTTTACCTTTTTCGATTATCAGGCATTTGAGACCATAGCGAGCCAAATAGATCGCTGCTGATAGTCCGCCCATACCACCGCCCACCACGATCGCGTCGTAGAGTGTATCGATACGCTCATCAAGATTTTTGCTAGAAAGTTTCATGTCATCCCCATTAAAGTAATCTAATCGCAAATGTAGCAGTGCTAAGCGCACTGCTACATTTGGTTTTACTAGCCAACAAATGCTAAGCGAGGGGTAGAGACGCCCGCAGATTCAGAACCCTTTAAGTAAGCCAAAATTGTATCAGCATCAGAGACTTCAAAAGGATCGGTAGCACAGTTATCGGCAAAACCAGGCTCTGCAAATACCTTTTCGATTTTACAATCATTTACCACCATCGAATAACGCCAAGAGCGAAGTCCAAAGCCAATATTGGACTTGTCAACCAACATTCCCATCTTGCGAGTAAATTCACCCGAGCCATCAGGAAGCAAGAATACATTCTTAGCACCGACTTCTTTGCCCCACTTGAACATCACAAAAGCATCATTGACGGATACACAAATAACTGCATCAACACCCTGAGCTTTAAATTCTTCATAAAGCTCTTCGTAACGAGGTAGGTGATTGGATGAGCAGGTTGGGGTAAATGCACCTGGCAATGAAAAAACTACTACTTTTTTACCAGCAAAAAGGTCTTGCGTAGTCTTGTCTTCCCAACGATAAGGATTAGAACCTTCTACAGATTCATCACGGACGCGAGTTTTAAAAACAACGTTTGGTACGGTTTCGATAGCTGCCATTTTTTTCTCTGAGTTGGTGTGAAAAATGTTGATTTGGAGACGAATAATCATCTCTCTAGTTAAGAATAATTCTGATTTCTTAGTAAGTCAATAGTCAGAGTTACTTATTTATAGTAAAAGATTGAATAAAATTGTTATTCTTAGAAGAGAATGCTAATATTCCAAAACGCAATCATTATTAAGTCGTAAATTTATTTCTCGTCGCGTTATTTTTCATCGCGAAATCTAGTTTAGGTTTTGAGTGCTATAGAGTGAAGTTGGAGCAAAGTATTATGAAAAAGCAAGCGGAGCAGGTTATCCAAACTTTGAAGTCTAAAGGGCTTCGGGTTACACCGCAGAGATTTGCGGTTTATACAAATCTCTGCGATCGCACTGATCATCCCACCGCCGATCAGATATTGAGCGATCTCAATCAAAATGCCCCAACTTCTTCTCAAGCAACTGTTTACCTTTCGCTCCAGACCTTGCGAGACGCTGGTTTAGTGCGCGAAGTTTTGTTAGAGCAAGGCGTTTGCCGCTATGACGCAAATGTGCAACCACATCATCACTTTCGCTGTAAATGTTGTGGCGAGATCGAAGACATTGCCTGGGACGCTTTTGAGGGACTAGGGTTTCGGCAAATGCGCTCAGGTTTGAAAGTCAATAGCTATGAGATAACTGTGAACGGTGTATGCGATCGCTGCTTTCCTTAATAAACAAGAATAAAAAAAGCGTGCTAAGCACGCTTTTTTTATTCTTCGCTTGGGGGCAAATCTGGTGGCGATCGCCTTTGACGGCGGGGACGACCTAACGACTTTAAGCCAGCTTTGATACCCGCAAATGCACTTTTAGTCGCGATCGAAGCACTAGAAGCACCCTCGCGCACACCTTTGATCCCATCATTTACTTGCTTGACAGCCTCACCCGCATTTTTTGCCCCCTGATTAAGCTCATCACTCAGCTCACTCAGTTCTAGCCCCGTCAACCGAATCGCCTCAAGCGTGGCAGGTAACTCTCTCGATAATGTATCAGCCAAGCGAATGATACTATTTGCCGCTTTTGCTAGCTCCTGAAAAGTGGGGATCGCGGTCAATAAAAGAATCGTCAAACAGACGACCACCAATAAAAATGACAAACCTAGCAGAAAGATCGCTTCTGACATAATTTCTTTTTATAAGTACTTACTCTTAAAGGTTAAATGCTTAATCTTCATCTTCATCTAGGCGATTGCCCATATCCACCTGTGAACCAGCTATAGAAATTGCTAATTCTTCTTGAAGCTTACGACTAGCCTCCTGTCCTGTGGCGATCGCCTCTTGCAACCTAATCATCGCCTCATCGATTGTGCGTTGTGCTTGCTCAGTAATCCGATCAGCCTGATATTGCATATTAGAACCTAATTCCTCAGCTAATTTGGGCAAATCCTGCGCTGATCGCTTTAAATCTTGACGAGTTTCCTTACCCGATCGCGGCGCAAATAAAATACCCGCCAACGTACCGATCGCTGTACCCACGATCAATCCACCAAAAAACTTACCTGCGCCGTTTGACATTATGCTTGCTCCCTGACGACTTATTACTCACAGAATTTGACAAGCTTTTACCAGTTTTTTTCCAAATACTCCCTACAAAGGATACACCACGTCCAAGCACAGCTAGTAAATTACGAACTTTTTCTAACTGCCCTTGCAATGCTTGGTATTGCTTCCGCGCCACTCCCACTCCATCACGAGCAACCTCTAGACCAGGCGAAGATACCTGTAGACCATTTTCACAAATCTTTGTCCAGTCATTAATCGTATTCACGGTTTTACTCAAAGTCTTTCGTAATGTCCAAACTTGCCATGCCGCTAACAACAATCCCGCACTAAGTATTAACTGTAAAGCGATCGCAATCCAAATCATGATTTTTAACAAGAACTGATCGTACTTTTAAGATTAGATAATTACAGAATATGTCAGTAAAAGCCATGAATCTGAGCAAGGAACTCAAAATTTATTAAACGCGTCTCACAATATATAAATAGGTTATATTGGCAATTGATTGAGATGCACACAACAAAGTTGTCTAACAGTTCAGTGAACCTTCTACACCCACACCCCTATCTGATCGTTCATGCAGATGAGGGGCAGCAAATGATTCCACTTACCAATGCAGATTTCTGGACAATTGGCAGAGGATACGATAACTCATTGGTCTTAACTGACAAGTGGGTTTCTCGCTATCATGCCACACTGCAAATTGTCGGCGCTTCCAAAAATGATAGTTTTGAGTCTTCCATGAGAGGAGATGCAAAAACTCGCAATACCAATAATGATTATGGCAGTTTTTATCTAGTTGATTTTGGCAGTCGTAACGGCTCCTTCATGCGTGGACAGAGAATCACTTTTCCCATTTTGCTAAAAAGTGGCGATCGCATGACTATTGGCAAAACCGATATAGATTTCTTCTCGCCGCACAAACGTGAACCACATCGTACACCCAGCGAGCATATGCGGCTATTTCAGCAGCCGACAGCACCTGTTTCGCGTACCAATCTCACCCCTTCCGAAGAGAGAGTTTTTTGGCAAGTCGTGCAAGGATTTACCAATAAAGAAATCGGCAAACGTCTACAGATCAGCCCTCGTACCGTCCAAACTCATCTCAGCAGCATCATGACCAAGCTCAATCTTGAAAACCGTTCACAGATTGTGCGATATGCCTTTGAGCAGAGTTATCGTCCCACAACAAACGAAACCACTGACAACATAGACGCAAGTATTTAAGCAAAAGAATAGAGGCGACACAAAGCGCCGCCTCTATTCTTTCGATTTGGGTTTAGAATATATAGACCATACTCGTCATCCACTATAAACAATGCTTGATCTCAAAATTATTCTGCCGATCTTGACTATTTTATTTACAGTTAGCTGTTTATTTTTTGGTACTCGCAATGGTTTTTACGATACTGACAAATATCATGGCAATGGCTCGGCTCATTAAAATTCAAAAAAATACGCCAAAAAATACGCGTCCAATATGCTAGGCTAATGAATCTGAAAGCTGTAGGCTTTAGAGAGGTGGCGATCGCCATCACCTTAAAAATAATCTAAGTACACATCAAGACACGTTCAAGTTTTTACTATGGCACTGTTGCAAGAGCGCAAGCTAGAAATATTCTCAGAATACCAAAAGCACCCCACCGATACTGGCTCGTCAGACGTTCAGGTTGCATTGTTGACCGAGCGCGTCACCCAGTTGACAACTCATCTTAAACTGCATCCTAAAGATTTTTCATCTCGCCGTAGTTTACTAAAAATCATCGGTCAACGTAAGCGTTTACTTGCTTACGTTCGCACAGAAGATCGTCCGCATTACAAGCAACTGATCCAAAGTCTAGGCGTAAGAGGCTAGTCTTTGCTTATCAAGGAACACAAATGAGTAAACCAGTCTCAGAGCGTATTCCCTTCGAGCCAAATAAGCGCAGTAAAAAGGCAAAGGAAGTCAAAAATCCATCTCCCATTACTGCGGATATCTCTGCCATGAATAATATTCAAAACCCTAGTTCAGATGATTTAGGCATACCCGAAGAAGTAAATCGTCGCATGATTAGACGTGCGGCGATTTTTTGCGGTATTCCTACAGGTTTAGGGATTACTACATTTTTTGTTAGTTACATTCTTGTCAGCAAACATATACTTGATTTGCCAACTTCAGCTGTTGTCTTACTGAGTATGCTTTTTTTGGGTATAGGAGTTGTGGGACTTAGCTATGGGGCTATATCTGCATCTTGGGATGAGGGACGTGTTGGTGGCTGGTGGGGCGGAGAAGAGTTTAGCAAAAACTTTGGATATCTCTCTGGAGCTTGGAAATCGCAGCAACAAATAGTTAAAGCTGCCCAAAAATCTAAATCTAAATAAAATCCAAATAAAAAAGGGGCGTGAAGCGCCCCTTTTTTATTTGAGTAATCTCTCTAAAATTATTTCGTAAGTTAATCCTTCAGCAAGGAATGAATCAACGATTTGGAGTCTTTCGGGTAAGCCAATCACATATGTGTTGCAACTAGCACCTAGAGACTCACAAGTTGTCTGCACTGCCAAAAGCTCACGACCTGTTAAGCGACTAAAAAATGAAGTGAGGATGCCTGCTTCTAGATATCCTGTTGGCAGTTTGTTATCCGCAATTTCACGAACGTAAGGAGAATTATAGGTCTTCACAAAAATAAAACCTTTGGCTTGATATTCTGGATCGAACTCAAACTTACCCCAGCCATGAGTTTGCCAACATTCTTTTAAGCTTTGAATGAAGGTAATCATATCCATCTCAGCTAACGACTGAGAATAGTACTCTTCAAGGGATTCAGTAAATCGCGTATAAAAGTTCTTGCCCCACCATTTGCCACAGTTGAATAGAACTAGCTTTGATGCTTGCCCTGTTTCTTTGGCTAAGCCTGCATAAAGCGCCGATAGCAATGTGTCGGGAACTGCTAACAGGCGATCGCCACGCCGATTTTCCAATATCCCAATTTCTAAATCTCCTTTGACATAGGCGTTGTAGTCAAAAAAGTTAGCAGGGATGCGATTTTCCTTGATCAGATCGGCGACAGAAATCATATTGGTTGGGTCTCTAGTAGATTAGCGTGACTTGGGCAGCCGTAATCAAAGGCTGAAACATAGCGAGTTGAGTAGGACTACAATGTTGACGAAGTCCTTGATTGAGAAGCTTGTAAAGGGTTTCATTGAGGCGGCGCATATCGCGCATCGACATGATCCCTTCTAGCCAGTTGAGTAGTCTTTGTTTTAAAAAGTTCTCATCATTTAACAGCATTGCCATTGAGCAATATCGCAACACAAGAATTAAGTTTTTGACTCCCATTTCTAAATCTTCCACAGTCACGTTGGGTATTTCTTTGGGTACTTGGTCGGCAACTTCTTGCAAAATGTTAATTTCGCGATCGCGAATGAGTTTATACAACTTCAGGCGATCGGGTAATGAACTAATATAGTTTTCCATGAGATCAAGCTCATCGGTTACGAGATAGCGATCTTGCGCTTGGCTAATTAACTCTTGAATCTTCGGAACCATAGTTTTTATACGGCGATTTGTTATTAGAAGAATTTAGAAATATCGTCAAGAAAGTCTTCAAGGGTTTCGCGGCTTTCTTCAACAGTAGATTTAACATTACTACTCAGCTTGGTTTCAAGCAATGTAGCCGCAATTTCAGGGGTTCCTGTCCAAGCAATAGCTCGAAAATATTCTCGCACTGGCATCAACAAACTCAGTACAGGAGAAATATTTGTATTGTCATTTGATACTTTGGCGATCGCTCGATTGTCCCAATTCACGTTCTGCCAAAAACTGCGTAATGGCTGTAAACACCAATCTGAACTGCTTACGGAAATACTCATTTTATAAATTCTCCATTTCGTAAACGACCCTCGATGTCGCGGGTTGTGGCTCCCTCGTTTAACCAAAATGAAGCAGCATCAATGCGATTTTTGCCACCAAGCAAAAATTTACAGTAGTTTTCTCCCATCGAATAGCATTGAATCTCAATGCAATCTAGTTCTTTATTAACTAAGTGCGTAAAAAAGCCTGAGAACAAACCTGCATACAAGTGACAAACTGGTTTGCCAACATCACCCAAACTCCGCGCAACAGCTGAGTCAAATACGCTAATAAACATAAATCCTTGCTTGCGATCGCTCATATCGACTTGCCACTTGCCCCAACCTTGCGAGGTAAATGGCCACCACCAAGTTTCTAATAAAAAAGGTAAGTTAGTCTGACGAATGCTGCGTCCAAAATCACGCTCAAACCATTTTGTAAAGACTAAAGCATCTTGTCGTCCCCATTCACAGCCAATCGAATACATGACTGCCGCCGAAGCCTCCCCTACTTCGTCTTCTAATCCTTCCTGCAGACCAATGATAAAATCTTCACTGGTCAAGATGTTTCGTAATCCGTTCCAATCTTCGATGATCCCTTTTTCAATATTAGGCTGAAAAAAATCTTGCAGACTATAGTGATTATTTTTCCGTTTAGAGTTGGAAGGATTAGATGCAATATTTGGACGATCTACAGCAACAGTCATAAGTAAATACTCCTATCCCAGAAATGTATTAGATTTAGATAATGTATAAAACTAGGGGCAACCTAAAAAACATCAACCCTTTTTGTACTTGCCAATTGCTCACCAACGCTAAAGCTGGTGTTTTCAAGCTGACGAACTACAGATCGAGTAATTAATTGTCCGACTTCTACTAATGTCTGACCTGTGATCGGACTCAGTAGAGGTTTTTCACAACGCCGCCCAATTAGAGCTTCGATGTCCTGAATTGACTGAACATACATCCCTACAGGCAATTCGACAACAACACCTTCACCGATTACCTTAGCTTGGCAAGAAAGCCTAGAGTTCGGTTTACAGGTTGTAATCACCTCTAAAGTACGCTGCTCTCGCTTGCCCATCGGGCTGAGAGCTGACATGCCCTCTTGGATGTAAACATGGCAGGTCGCGCACATGCCACGCCCACCACATTCTTTTAAAATGTTTAGCTCTTCCCCCATTAAGCCAGATAGTAATGCACCATTTGTTGCAATATCTGCCGTCTGGGCAATTGGCTCAATTCTTACACGCTTAGCCATTGTTAGATTGCCTCTGCGATCGCTCCCCTTAATATTAAAACCAGTCTAACTCATTTATCACAATTGCCATAATGCTTAACTAAGGAAGCAGTAACTGCTTCTGGTGGCTATCAAGGCAGTCTTGTTCCAGCATTTGATCAAAGTTACGAATTACTTGTTTGCAACGCTTTATATATGCTGCCACCCAGTCCTGAATCAGTTTATGTTGCTCTGGAGTACAGGCGATCGCGGCTTGCTTTAGATGCGAGATTTGTCCTGTGCGATCAATCTCAAATTCTGCAAGCCAGTGCGAGTCAGGACGACTAGATTTCCAATAATTTGTAACTACGACTTTGCCAAGATATTGAGTCGTAAAGTTGCTTAGTTTGTTTAGGGCAATTAAAAGTTCATCTAACTTATAGTCGCTTATGGTACTTTTCGTTGATACTAATTTAATGGGGCTATCTGTGTTTTTGGGAGGGTTACTATCAGCAACAATATCAGTAGTTACAAGACTAATCACACTATGTGTGGTTGATTGGGTCTGATTAGTTTGTATTGTCGCTTGGGCATTCCAATTATTTGTACTTGGTAAAGAATGCTGAGCCACCGAACCTAATAAAAGCTTAAAGTATGCGACTGTGTTGTATGTATCTGTTTCGATCAGATATTTGATTTTGGTAATGCCCTGCCGATAGTCAACTGTCTGAAGCCCTCTATCTGTGAGGACAAGTAGTACCAATCCATGCGTTAGCTTGTAAATAAACACAACATGATCAGCAAAGTGAAACTCAAAGGATTCAAATCCTTCGGGTACATTTTCAACAACTTGCAGGACTCCTTGACCTAATGCTTGCTTTGTTCTATCTGATACGGCATCTAATCCGTAAAAATAGGGACGCATACGACGGTTTGTGAGAGCGATCCCAATCACTCCTGCTGAATTCAAAAAATCTTGAATAACCTCCCGACTCATCTTTTTTCACGCTGCTTCTATGATCGATATACCGTTCACCCTAGACCAATTACGCATTCTCAAGGCGATCGCTGCTGAAGGTAGCTTTAAACGCGCCGCCGATAGCCTATATGTGTCTCAACCTGCCGTTAGCTTGCAAGTCCAACATCTAGAGCGACAGCTAGATGTCCCGTTGTTTGATCGCGGTGGACGCAGAGCGCAAATGACTGAGGCTGGTCAGTTACTACTTTCTTATGGCGATCGCATTTTAAGCCTTTGCCAAGAAACTTGCCGCGCCATTGACGATCTCCAAAATCTTAATGGTGGCACTCTGATTATAGGTGCTAGTCAAACGACTGGAACCTATCTGATGCCGCAAATGATTGGTTTATTTCGCAAGAAATACCCCGAAGTTTCGGTGCAACTCCATGTTCATTCTACTAGGCGAACGGCTTGGAGTGTGGCAAATGGACAGGTGGATTTGGCGATTATTGGGGGTGAAATACCTGCTGACTTGCAAGAATCCTTAGAGATTACCCCTTATGCGGAAGATGAACTAGCGCTAATTCTACCAACTTCGCATCCACTTGCTCAGGTTGGAGCTTTGCCGATTGAGGAGTTGTATAAGTTGCAATTTATTACCCTTGACTCGCAATCGACTATCCGTAAAGCGATTGATCGCGTACTGCTTGATAGTGGTGTTGATCCGCGTCAGTTAGCGATCGCCATGGAGCTAAACTCTATTGAGGCGATCAAAAATGCGGTACAGGCGGGCTTAGGAGCCGCGTTTTTGTCGATAACTGCGATCGAAAAAGAGTTGCAAATGGGGGCTTTGCAGCAAGTACGAATTGATGGGGTGGTAATCAAACGAATGTTATTACAGATTCGTAATCCTAATCGCTATCGGTCTAAGGCGACAGAGGCTTTTTGTAATGAAGTTTTACCAATGTTTCGAGATAAGACTTAGCAAAATAAGCGCTTCGCGCCTATTTTGTTCTTTATATGGCTTGCGATATATCGCAAGCCATACAATGGTAAACCTACCATGAGTTCTTACCCCTTCCTGCTATGAGCTATTTCCGCCCCACTATTGATGCAATGACTGGTTACGTTCCAGGAGAACAGCCAAAGTCTGGTATCAAAGTCATTAAACTAAATACTAACGAAAATCCCTATCCACCTTCCCCGAAAGCGATCGCGGCTTTGCAGAGTATTGATAGTGACTCGTTGCGGCGTTATCCTGACCCATTTGCCCATGATTTTTGTCAGGCAGTAAGTGATGTGCTAGGTATACCTAGTGATTGGGTAATTGTCGGCAATGGCAGTGATGATGTTTTAAATATTTTGATCAGGGCTTGTGCGGAAGGGCGCGATCGCAAAGTGGTTTACCCAATGCCAACCTATGTGCTTTATCGCACCTTGTCAGCAATGCAACCTGCAGAAATCGTGGAAGTACCCTACGGTGAAAATTTTCAGTTGCCGATCGCTGAGCTTATAGCCGCAAATGGCGCAGTGACCTTTATTGCTTCGCCGAATAGCCCATCAGGGCATAGCGTACCTTTAGACGATTTACGCAAATTGGCACAGCAAGTATCAGGAATTGTAGCGATCGATGAAGCTTATGTCGATTTTGCAGAATATTCAGCCCTATCTTTAGTCCAAGAATTTGACAATGTGATTGTGTTACGCACTCTGTCAAAGGGTTACTCACTAGCAGGTTTACGCTTAGGCTTCGGCGTGGCGAACCCAAAACTTTTGGCAGGACTATTTAAAGTCAAAGATAGCTATAACATCGATGCGATCGCGATCGCGATGGGGACAGCTGCGATGCGCGATCAAGAATATAAAAATGCTTGTGCTGAAAAAGTTAAAGTCTCCCGTGCCACACTTTCTCAAGCTCTCGAAAATCTTAGATTTTCTGTACTTAAATCTTACGGTAATTTTGTATTAGCTACGCCGCCCCAGAACAATGCTGAAGAGCTTTATTTAAAACTAAAAGAAGCAGGAATATTAGTACGCTATTTTAATCAAGCAGGACTATCTGACAAGTTGCGGGTTACGGTTGGTACTGATCAACAAAATCAAGAGTTGATTAATTGCATTACTTTAAAAAATGGAGAATAGGAGGCTCGAACCCCTGACCTCTGCGGTGCGATCGCAGCACTCTACCAACTGAGCTAATTCCCCAACAGGGTATAGATATTAACATAAAATAAAAAGCAGCGCTGAGCGCTGCTTTTTATTATTTTTTAGATATTGGCGATCGCGTGTCACCATTCATTAAAAAGCGAGTTATTTTCTGTTCATAGCCAGAGCCATCAGGAAACTCAACCACTAGAACAGGGTTTTTAATTTTTTCTGATGGAATCTGCAACATATATGTGTAGTCACCATTATAAAACTCAAAGTAAATTCCTTGATTGGGATTATAGGTTTTAGCGGTGAGTTTCACTCCCGAAGTGCCGTTCTTATTCACACTGCGATAGTAGCGTGGTTGAGAGATATCTTTAGGATCAGAGCAAATATACAGGGAATAATCTTTGGTTTCTGCATAGGCCAGAATTCCCCCTGTGCCATCACAGGTTTTGTCGTTTTTTAACTCGCTAGTCGAGCCATAAATCAACTCAGCCGAAGCTGCTAAGCCACGACCCATGAAATCATGCCCAAGAATAGTGATCGCTGATAAAGATATTCCCCAAAATATTGAGTGACTGAAACTTTTTAGAGTTAAATTATTTAATTGCATCTCAAACCTCAAATTTTGCTATTGGTATTACCAAAGATGCTTGTTGCCCCATATTCACAAGTTAATAATGCTTGTAGATTTTTGTAATCCGCAAAGTAGCTGAATATTTTTATGACCACAGACATTCATGAGTCCGAATCAACATTTTTGAAGATTGTTCGCCTATTGCGTTGGCATAAGCCAGCAGGACGACTGATTTTGATGTTGCCTGCCTTGTGGGCAACAGTGGCGGCAGCAAAATCACAACATCAACTGCTTCCGCTCGATTTGATTGGGGTTGTTATACTTGGCAGTCTGGCAACCAGTGCCGCAGGCTGTGTGATTAATGATCTCTGGGATCGGGATATTGATACTCAGGTAGAACGTACTAAAACTCGTCCTCTGGCGGCGCGATCGCTATCTATCCAAGTTGGAATCGGGGTGTTATTTGTCTCAGGGCTATGCGCCTTTTTGCTCTCGACCTACTTAACCCCGCTTAGTTTTGGGCTTTGCTTTAGTGCTGTCCCTGTGATTGCGATTTATCCAGCTTGCAAGCGTTTTTTTCCTGTTCCGCAATTAGTCCTATCGATCGCTTGGGGATTTGCGGTATTGATTCCTTGGAGTGCAGTAACAGGTGGACTTGATCGCTATGCTTGGCTACTGTGGGTAGCTGTAATTGCTTGGACAATGGGTTTTGATACGATTTATGCAATTAGCGATCGCGAAGATGATCTTAAAGTTGGGGTAAACTCTAGCGCCCTCTTTTTTGGCAAATATGTAACGTTAGCAATTAGCATATTTTTAGCGATCACCTTTGCCTGTTTGGTTTGGCTAGGCTGGGAGATAAAATTTGGTTACGCATACTACCTTGCTTGTTTGACAGCAGGATTATTGTGGATATGGCAATGTAACAAACTAAACCAAGTCAATATACCTAGTGAGTTTTACCAAAAAGCATTTGGTCAAAATGTCTGGATTGGCTTGATCATACTTGCGGGAATGCTCCCAGCGACTCTAGGATTTGGATAACTCGTACCACCTAGTTGCATACTCCTCTTGTATGATGGCTAGCGGGCATCAATCTGTTAGTATCTAAATTACAGATAGTAGACAAAACACATGAGCAACATTACAGAAAAAATCCAAGAAGAATTAAAACAAGCCAGAGAAACCTGCGAAGTTACTGGTACTGGCTCTAAAGAATGCGCGGCTGCATGGGATGCAGTCGAAGAACTACAAGCTGAATCATCACATCAAAAGCAATCAAAGAGCAAAAATTCTCTTGAAGTTTATTGTGATGATAATCCTGATGCTTTGGAATGCCGTTTATACGAAGACTAATTTTTTGAAAAAATAGAGGGATCGCTTAGCGATCCCTCTATTTTTTTGATATTTTTTAGGTTTAAAGCGATTGTTCTACACTAAAATTTATCTCTAAATTCGCAAATCTGTAAGATTGTCAGCTACATTGAGATTGATTATTAATTTATACTTGTCGTCAGTCTTGTTGGGACACAAAACCAGAAGCGAGTTGCGGCGCAACTCGCTTCTGGGGATTTGATTTGACGACAGCTATAATTTAAGAGCCGCTAGGGTTAATTACTGGGGATAGGTATGACACAACTAAGCGTTATGGAATTGGCAAAACAGGGCGACCCCCATGCGATCGCTGCTTTGATCAATCGATCGCTAGCATCTAAAGGTATTCATGCAGAAGCACAACTTGAAGCAGAATGTCTCAAAATTTCTCTGTATGCGGCACAGATACCAAACCAAAAAGCAGTTATTACAATTATTCATCGGGGCATGATGATCTTGCAGGTTAGGCAGATCGAGCGTGTCAAAATTCTCACTTATCGCTCTGACAATAATTATTTAGCTTGGCAACATGAAATTTTTCTAGCCGATAGTTTTGAAAAATCATTACTAATTCCAGAAACTAATCAGGCTGACGATTTAGGACAAGATCAGGAGATGAATCTTGTTAGCAATTCTAAGGGGGTTATCCTAGTACAAAAGTTGTCTCAAATCCAACAAAACTTGCAAGAATATCAAGACGTTATTGTCCGATTTACAGATGAGCATGTGGGTACTGTTCGATGCTTGACTACGCTTACGGAATTAATTCAAGTAATTAGTAAGCCAAGTTTCTTATTTGCAGCAGTTGCTTCAAATCCTAATTTGCGTAGTTTGCTCGATACGATCGCTGAATCTAGTCATACTGATGAACATGGTGATCAAGTAATCACTAACCTATCAATATTGCAACCAGGTCAACAATGGCAAAAAGCCAAGATTCGTCTTGTTACCAAGATTTTTTTAGAGCCTGCTCAAGAACAAGATAATAATGCAAAGGACAAACATCAAGGATTGACATTAGATTTAGAAGAATTAGATCAAGAACCAGCAAAAACTACACCTCAATCTTTAGAAGAATTAAATAAAAAATCAAATGAAGAATTAAATATTGTTGATGCTGATCTAGATATTCCCAATCTAGATATTTCTCAAAATATCTCTGAGGGTTTTAGTGCTAATGAAGTCCCAGATGCGATTACGATGGTCGCTGATTCATTGTTTGATGATTTTCCAGTATCCTCATCATTAACTCCTCAAATAATTGATGATGTCACGGAAATTCCTAATTTGTCAGACTCATTGTTTGATGAATTTATGGACAACAGTTCTTCTAACAGTTACAGCGAAGTTATTGATGATAAAACTGAGTTTGCAAATAATCTTGTAAATGAGACTTTAAGTAAAACTCTAAACAAAGCTAATGAAGATAATGACTTGTTTGATAATTTCTCACTTGAAGAAGTGCGATCGCATGTTCCAACTTCCTCAGATTCTGATTTTGGAGCGACCACTATAGATAACATCTTGGGGAATAACAAAACAACTCACCTAAATGGATCAGGAGCAACATCTTCGGCAGATTTTGTCACGTTAGAAGAATTTTTAGAAGATATCCAGTCTTTCTAAATTAGAAGCAAAGCTTTCCACTTTTTTTTAAGTTTTTTATCCTAGCTTTTTCCAGTC
Source organism: Cyanobacteriota bacterium (assembly GCA_025356295.1). GTDB lineage: Bacteria > Cyanobacteriota > Cyanobacteriia > Pseudanabaenales > Pseudanabaenaceae > Pseudanabaena. The sequence goes on along the minus strand of JANXUJ010000219.1, from coordinate 3,663 downwards.
AATTGTTCACAAATTTCAACTAAACGGAAGTTAGATGGAAATTTTCCATCCACTTTAATTTGTTTAATATAATCCATAGGAATTCTCCAAAGTAGCTTGCTATCTAGAGCTTTAATCACATCACCGCGATCAATTACTCCTGCCACAGAACCGACAGGCGATCGCACGATGAGATAACGTAATTCTTTTTGTTCAAGTAAATTCACAATCGTAAATATTTTTGTTTTGAGATCGACTGTATCGATTTCGTCAAAGGGTTTGATTAGAGACTGTAAAGATTGTGAAGCCCACTCGTTGCTGTTGATATGGCGGATGGGTTCGGCAGAGATGATGCCGCGATCGCGTCCGTCAGATGACGCAATGTAAATAGGATTTGCGTCTTTAGCTTCCATGATTAAAAATTTATCCGCAAATTCACGCAATGACATATCTGCCTCCACGAGACGAAAATCTCGGGTCATGGCAGTTTCAGCATCAAGGTCAAGCAGAGCTTGTTGCAGATTGTTGAGATAAAGATAACCACCCGCATTGCCAAACAGGAACCATCCCAAAAAGATCAAAAATAGTCCACCAAAATTACTAAAGGATATTAAGCCTCCCAAAATCATCAGAAAAATGCCAAAAATCTGCCCCGATCGCGCTGCCCATCGAATGCCAGAAAAGCGATCGCCTGTTATTTTCCAGACCGCCGCTTTAAGAATATGTCCACCTTCAAATGGCAGCGCTGGAATCAAGCTAAGCACACCAAAAATGAGATTGATTCGCGCAAAGTTGAGGGCAATCATTGTCCAAATAGTCCGAATATTACCAATGCTGTCGGGTAAAGCCTCCATTGTTTTAGGATTGCTAGTAAAAATGACATCTCCTGCGATCAGCCATGCGCTCGTAAATCCAATCAAACTTAAAACTAAGCTCACCAATGGTCCCGCGATCGCAATGCTAAATACTGAGAATGCATCTTTGGATTCACGTTCGACCGTAGTTGCACCACCCATAAACTGAATATTAATCGCATTGATCTCTACGCCTCTTGCTTTGGACATAAGAGCTTGGGCGATCTTGGTTAAAGCGATCGACAAGAAAAATAGCATCGCCATGATCGCGCCATAGCCTAAAGAAAAAGATGGCGATAACTTGGTATAGGCAGCACTCAAAAACACAGCTAGAAAGCCGAGTACGAGAAACCATGATGAATCAATGTATAAAGGAATGCCGAAAATGCTGCCAATGCGAATACCGCCTCTCATGATGTGTCTGTCCTAAATTTTTTATTGCTGGCTTTTTTATTGCTGGATTTATTGGAGCTTTACTGATTGGCGCTGAAAGCTGTTGATAACATTTTAACCGTTTGTTGTCAGAGCTTCACTTTCAGGAAGTACCTCGGCATGAATAGCCTGAAGATAAGCGATCGCTTCATGTTGATTAGTAATTTCACCGTTAAGGGTCAGCGATCGCAAATGCTGTAATATCTGCCCCATTTGTTTGCCTGTGGTATAGCCAAGTTGCTGGAGTTCTGTACCTGTTAGTGGCGATTTGACCATTTGCCATCGCGTCAAATAGCGTCCTAAAATGCACCGTTGAGCAGGTTCACATTTTGCTGCTGCCAAGATCAGAGTCTGAGTATCAAATTTTTGGAGATTTAGAGTGATTGCGGAAATTTTCTGAGATTGATCGACAAGAGGTGACAAATTTGTTAATAAATCAGCTAATTTCACTTGTCGTGTTTTTTGTTCGGGAGTTAAGCCAAGATCAAGTTGTGTTGAGATTTGAGGCGGCAAATGGGATAGCAATAATTCGAGGGCTAGTTGAGTAAATGGATAAGTTTTGCTTTCTACTCGATTTTCTAGTCGATTTAATAAATTTAGCCAATGTTGCGATCGCCGCCACTGACGACCAAAATTATTAGCTGAATTTTCGGATAATCGTAAAGCTGGATGAATACATCGCAATGCGCCTAATTCTTGTAGTAGTCCAAACATATGACTGGCTTTAGGTTCAGCCAAAGTATAAAGCAACTCCGATCGCAGCCGCGCCCCACCGATCGCATCATGCAGTCCACTTGAGGTCGTCGCGATAATTTCGGCATAAGTCTCAGGCGCGATCGCCAAATCTAGCCGCATTGCAAAACGCGCGGCGCGAAACAAACGGCGTGGGTCTTCAGCAAAACTATTTTTACGAATGGCGCGTACTTGTTTATTCGCTAAATCAGTCAAACCATTAAAACGATCAATCACTTCACCTTTAGTTCCAAATTGTGGATCGAGTTCCACAGCTAACGCATTCACCGTAAAGTCGCGCCGTCCCAAATCTTCTTCGAGAGTGGTTGCCATGACTTGCGGATTAGCTCCAGCATGAGCATAAATTTCGCGCCGCGCTGTTGCCATATCGATCGCAAATTCTTGATCTGAGTCTTGCCATAGCAATTCTGCTGTCTGGAATCTTTCATGTATCTGTAATTTTGATTCGGGAAACATTTTGTGTAAGGCGATCGCGACTTTAATTCCTGCTTGTTCCGCTCCCTCGAATACCAAATCTATATCTTTTGGAAAAGAATATGCTTTCTGACCTTCCCTAACTATGGCATCGCGGACAATCCCCCCAACTGCATACGTTCGCAACCCTATATCATCAGCAATCTGTGCTGTTGTTAAGATAATCTGCCATTGCAGAGTACTAAAAAATCGATCAAAATTTCTCAAATACATTCTTTAATAGTGCTACTAAATAGATCAGGATAAGCAGCGTTTTGTACCACCTATCTTGATCAAATCGATTGACATCGGGAACAAAAATGGGTCGAGCGTCCGCCTAGCTTGATACGCAAAATTAATGTGCCACATACATTACATGGCTGACCTGTACGCCGAAATACCCATGCCGTATCAATATAATTCCCTTTGACTCCTGCGATATCTTGAAAAGAACTAAAAGTTGTACCGCCTTTAGCAATTCCATCACTGAGAGATCGGATAATTGCTTGATGGAGCGCTTTGACTTGTTTAGAGTTGAGAGAGTTGGCTTTTTGTTGAGGATGAATATTGCTGAGAAATAGAGATTCGTCAGCATAAATATTGCCAATTCCAGCCACGATTTCTTGATCAAGTAATACTGTTTTGATCGGGCGACCAGTGTGGCTGAGTTTAGCCTCTAAATGATGTGGCGTAAACTCAGGATCGAAAGGTTCTAACCCTAATTTTTGCAATCCTGTAATTATCGATTCAGTTGATGTGTTAGATGGAACCCACCACATTTTGCCGAAGGTTCTTTGATCATCAAATCTTAGTTCTTTGGATTGTGAATCATTAATCTTATTCACAAATAAGCGCACGCGAGTATGTTTTCCTAAAGGTGCATTGCGATCGCACCAAAGCAAACTCCCTGTCATCCGTAAATGAACACCCAACTGATGACCTTGTGAAAGCTTTGCGATCAGATATTTGCCTCGTCTTTGCCATTCTAGAAACTCCGCCCCAATCACCGATGCTAAAAAAGCTGCGGGTGCATCAGGATAAGCGATCGCCCGAGGCAGCAATACTTCACCACTTTCAATCTGCCAACCCAATGTATTTTTATTTAAACCGATGCGAACTGTTTCAACTTCAGGTAATTCAGGCATTCTTGGTTAGACTGGTAACTAGGTAATAGGTTAGGATTTGTCTAAAA
>JANXUJ010000151.1 GCA_025356295.1 Cyanobacteriota bacterium | reverse complement strand
GCTTTAATCTCTAATCAGTACCTTGATTTTTAAGTTTTTTAATTAGCGATCGCTATAATATACGCCGCTACCTAAGTCAGGCACAAACTGACAAGCTTTTTGAGAAGTGAAGAAGGATTTCCAAATTGGAACTTTAGAAATTCGATAGTATTTGCCTAGAACTGGCTTGATTGATTCAGTTGCAGTCTTGAGATGATAGTGAGGAATCCCAATAAAAATGTGATGTGCGACATGAGTACCAATATTGTGGTGGATATCGTTAAAGATGCCATAGTCACGATCAATCGTGGAAAGCGCTCCTTTTAAGAAATACCAATCTTTGCCGCGATACCAAGGAATATCGGCTTCGGTGTGATGCAGGTATGTAACTAGATCGAGCCACACCACAAACACAAGGTATGGAACGATATAGAACTTGGCTAAAAACAAAAAGCCATAGGTAAAACCTAACCATCCCAAAAAGCCGATCATCACTGCAAAAAGAGTAGTGCTGGTGATGATATCGTTGGTTTCTAATTCGCGGAATAGGTCATTATTGGGAAGGAAATGAGAAGCAGTTACACGAGCAGGCGATCGCTTAAACAAATAGAGAGGATAAGCAAACAACAGGGCATCAAAGCGAATAAACTTTCCTAGCCAATCCATCTCTTTGTATTGAGTCTCAGTGACTGGATACCAACTTTCATCAGTTTCGATATTGCCCGTGTTTTGGTGATGGGTGCGATGACTGATCCGCCAACCATGATAAGGCACAAGGATCGGTGTATGCGTGAGATGTCCGATCAAATTATTTAGCCATTTAAGACGCGAGAAGGAACCATGTCCGCAGTCATGACCAACTACGAAGAAAGCCCAAAACATTGTCCCTGTGGCAAACCAGAAAATGGGATAAAACCACCAAGCATCTAAGTAAATTGCGGTGGCATATAAACCGACAATAATCGCTGTATCGGCAAAAAAATAAGCGAGCGATCGCCATACATTCGGAGTAAAACATTCAGCAGGAATAGCGCTTTTTACATCTTGGAAAGTAAACGGAAGTTCAGTTTGAGATGTAGAAAAGCTATCAGTAAGAGGGTTTTCGAGATTAATGCGATGAGTAGCCGTAGACGACACAGATATTTCCCTGTTGTTAAGAAAAATTAAGTTAATACTTAAATATTATCAGGCACTTTAGCTTATTGCTTAAAATCAAAGGTATTTAGTAAAAATTTCCAACGATCGCCTTTTGTATAAATGAATGTTTGCATTTGGGCGATCGCACTTTGATCGCCAGCTTGATCTCTAAATAATTTCAGGCTTTGATCAAGTATTTCATATTCAAAAGGCGTATGCCATATGAGATTACCCGCACGATGCAATAATCCGAGAGCGATCGCTGCATCTGCATATAGCTTTGATACTTCAGCAAAATTACCTTTACGCGGTAGTTTAGGTAAAAGTGTTACGGCTTGTTTTTGGAGTTTTTGTTGTTGCTGCATGAAAAAATTGACGCGTTGGCGATCGCTATCATCGAGTAACCCAGTCGGCTCGCTGACCAACATTAGCGCTTCCGCAGGTTTGTCATCGCGCCCTGCCCGCCCAATTTCTTGGACATATTCTGAGAGAGTTAAAGGCGGATGAAAATGTAACACCCAACGCGTGTCTGGCTTATTAATACCGAGTCCGAAGGCGGAAGTACAGATCACGAAAGGGTATTGATTGGTGATCCATTGCTGCTCGATATAGCGGCGCTCTTGCGGTGATAATCCTGCATGATAGGCGGCTGTTGCAAAGGAGTTTTCTTGCAACCAAGCTGCTAATGTCTCAGCATCACGGCGGCTGCGGACATAGATTAAGCCCGATTGTCCTTGGCGATCGCGGATAAATTTGAGAGTGCGTGATTTGCGTCCTGAGGGTGTCCAAGCGATCGCCACTTTGAGACTAAGATTTGGGCGATGGAGACTGGTACGCACAATTTTCGGGTTTTGCATCTGCAAACAAGTTTGTAACTCCGCAATCGCTTTGCGATCAGCGGTTGCCGTAAATGCAGCCAGCGATATTTGTGGATGGCTGTCAGGCTTTGACTGCATCAAAGCCGATCGCACAGCCCCTAATCGGCGATAGCTTGGTCGAAATGAATCGCCCCACTGCACGAGACAATGAGCTTCATCAAGCATTATTCCTGTGATTTTGAGACGGCGATCGCTTAGTTTTTCCCAGACGGGCGGGCTTAAGAGCGTTTCGGGAGAAATATAAAGCAAGCGAGTATTTGGTAAATTCTTGCATACTTCGCGGCGCTCCGTTTGCGATAAATTACTATGAAGAGATGCCGCAGGTAAGTTGCGTATCCTTAAGTCTCTAACCTGATCTTCCATCAGTGCGAGTAGAGGCGAAATAACTAAGGTCAAGCCTTCATTGAGGATAGCTGGCAACTGAAAACAAATAGACTTCCCCCCGCCTGTCGCCATAATTGCGAGGCTATCTTGACCTTGTAGTAGGCTTTTAACTATTTCACTTTGAGAAGGACGTAAATCCTCATACCCCCAAATCTTCTTGAATGTTTGTTTAGCCGTTATCCATTCTTCAGGTATTTCTAACATTTGCCATAACTTTTAAGTTAAATTTAGTTTTTAGATGTCACAGTATTGCCACATGGTGGATAGTTAAGATAAGGTACTAAATAAATAACCTCAAGCAACAGCAACATGATTGCATACTCAAATTTACATAATGCAAATTTATAAAGTTATTACAAAATAAATTTATCTGATTCGCAATTAATATTTCCGAAAAATTAGAGAATTACTAAATTAAAGATCGCGTGCTGGAAGTTCGTTGTAAAAGGAAATTATTTAGGTGAGATTAGAAGAGTCATCAACTTTTGCAGCTAAAGAGATGCTTCATCATGTGCTTACGGTTGAAGATCCAAATGGATTTCGTAATTTCTTATTGCACAACGAGACTTATAGGGTTGGACGTAGTTTAGAAAACTCAATCGTTTTGCGTTCTAATCTTGTATCGCGGCAACATGCCACTTTATTAGCGGTCGCTGATGCTAGCAAGTCATCATATTTATTTCGGATAATTGATGGCAGTTTAGATGGTAAACGCAGTACAAATGGAATCTTAATTAACGGTAAAAGACGACTTTCGCATCTATTAGCGCATGGGGATGAAATTCTATTTAGTAAAGATACGAAGGTAGTGTATCAAATGATCAGTGCGATCGCTAATCTACCTGAAAATAAGATTTTAAAAAATGAAGACCTCACAGAAAATAATCAGCCCCTGAGAGAAACTGAAAGAGAGCTGGGAACTATTCGTTTTTCTCCTTTGCGTTCTCTCTCAGATCGAGATTTGTCTGTTCATATCCGTGAAACAATTAATCAATTCATCTCATCTCCAGAGGTTAATCCACAGCCAATTATTGAGCTAAATTTAGTAGGGAAGGTCTTATATCTTAATCCTGCGGCTCTGTATCAGTTTCCTGAACTTGATCAGATGGAAATCAATCATCCTTTACTTCAACAATTGTTGATGCAACTAATCTCTTTAGTTAATCCGATCCGCAACATTTTTATGCGTGAAGTAGAAATAAATGGCAAAGTGTTTGAACAAGTTATTCATTTTATGCCGTGGAATGAAGTGATTCGGATTCATATATCTGATATCACCAAACAGAAGCAAGCAGAGGCGGTTATCTCTTATCAGATTCATTATGATGCGCTTACAGGGCTACCAAATCGCAAATATTTACATGAACATCTAGTTGAAGTTGTTCAAAAGTCGGAAGGTAATAAGCAAAAGTTTGCAATTCTATTTCTTGATATTGATCGTTTTAAATTAATTAATGATTCATTAGGTCATGGGATTGGTGACTTGTTGCTTAAAGCTGCCAGCGATCGCCTCAAAAATTTATTGCGATCGGGTGATTTATTAGTACGTTGGGGAGGCGATGAATTTGCGATCGTGGCAAAATCGATTGACTCGTCAGATGTAGTTGTGCAAATTGCAGAGACTATGATCCAGGCTTTAAGTCTACCTTTTAATTGTGGTGGTCATGAACTACATATCACGACCAGTATTGGTGCAAGTATTTATCCAGATCATAATACTGATGTGGAAGGACTAATACATAACGCTGATATGGCTATGTATCGCGCTAAAGCTGGAGGTCGAAATAGCTTTCAATTTTATATTCCCAACATGCAGGAACAAAGTTTTCAGCGATTATTAATGGAGAACAACCTGCGAAGAGCCTTAGAAAATGAGGAATTCACGACACATTATCAACCTCAAGTCGATCTAAATACGGGTAAAATCGTTGGCTTAGAGGTTTTATTACGTTGGCAACATGTTGCTTTAGGTTCTATTTCACCAAGTAAATTTATTCCTCTAGCTGAAGAAACAGGACTAATTATTGCGATCGGGAATTGGGTATTGCGTCATAGTTTGTTACAAGCGATCACATGGCAAAATATGGGCTTGCCTCCAATTCAAATCAGCGTAAATTTATCGATCAAGCAACTCCAACAAAAAGATTTTTTATATTCTTTAAAAAAAATATTAGAAGAGATAAATTTTGATCCACACTATCTAGAGTTAGAAATCACTGAAGGGGTAATGATGGATAATGTTGAAGAGAAGATTATTTTATTAAATCAATTTCGTCAGATGGGTATTCAGTTATCGATCGATGATTTTGGTACGGGTTATTCAGCACTTAGTTATCTCAAAAATTTGCCGATTAACACTCTAAAAATTGATCGAACTTTTATTGAATGTATTACTTATAACGAGCAAGATCGCGCAATTGTTGCTTCACTTATTAATCTATCTCATAGTCTTAATTTGGTAGTGATCGCTGAAGGTGCGGAGACTAAAGAACAGGTTGATATTTTGCAATCATTAGGCTGCGATCAGATACAAGGTTATTTTTTCTATAGAGCTTTGCCAGCAGATGAGATTGAGTATTTGTTGAGAGCGCAAGATATAACCAAACCGAGAAAATAGAGAACCTCGACACAATTAAAAAACCAGAACCAAAATCTGTACCGCCCGCTACGCGGGCGGTACAGATTTTGGGCTTTTATATTTAATTTTGCTTAGATACTTAACAACAAATAACCTAGAAGTTTAGGTCGCCCGCTGTGCGGGCAATCCACACTCTAATTAACGGTAATAGTAAGCAGGACGGCGAAAGAATTAATGAAAAAAGAAGTGAAAAAAAGGTTTGCAAGCTTTGCTGCATCGAGCCTCATATTATGCGGTGGTGCGATCGCCACAATCTCTCTTCCTTTGCTTACACCAGCCGCCGTCTATGCTCAATCAGACGAAGATACAAATATTCGTGTTTATAAATTAGTTAGTCCTGCGGTCGTATCGATTCAGTCGCAATCAGGTAGCGGTAGTGGCTCGATCATTGATCCTCAGGGCTTGATTTTGACTAATGCTCATGTGGTGCGCGGCGTAACAACGGTCACTGTCACTCTAAATGACAAACGACAGTTTCGTGGGGTGGTAGTTGCTAGCAGTCGCAATCCCGATCTCGCGATGATCAGACTAGAGGGCGTGACCGAAAATCTACCAACAATCCAGATTGCAACTTCGGGCGCAGTGCAGGTCGGACAGAGAGCTTTTGCGATTGGCAATCCCTTTGGTCGTTTTGCAGGGACACTGACCACAGGCATCATTAGTCGAATTGATCGCGATCGCAAGTTATTACAAACTGATGCCGCGCTCAATCCTGGCAATTCAGGTGGACCATTGCTAAATAGTCGCGGTGAATTGGTGGGGGTAAACACAGCAATTTTTACCACAAACTCAACTAATAGTGGAATTGGGCTGGCGATCGAGGCGGATACAGTCAAGCAATTTATTGCCTCAGTCAAGCAAGGCACGATCACCAATAATCTCCCCCGTAATGAGATCGCTAGTCCGACAACTCTCACTCTAGATGGCAAGGCGATCGCATCGGTACTTAATGCCAATGACAACACTTTGCCTGATGGCAGTTATTACAAGGCTTATCGATTTCAAGGTCAAGCAGGACAATCAGTATTAATCGAGATGCGTGGAAATGGTATCGATCCCTATCTAGTTCTATTTGATCAAAAGGGGCGCAAAATTGCCGAAGATGATGATGGCGGTGGCGGTAAAAACGCGCGACTTGCCATCACTTTGCCAAGTACGGGCATGTATACGCTTTATGCCAATTCTTACGAGGTTGGTGAAACAGGCTCTTTTACGATCTCAGGACTCTTGAGCAATAACTTTACGGCGGCATCAACAAGCGATCGCGGAGTTCTGTTACAAAAAAATGGCATGTTAGGTATACAAAGTCGTGTTCTTGCCAGAGATGGCAGTTTATTTGATGCATTTACATTCAATGGGCGCGCAGGACAAGTCGTGCAACTTGAACTCACCAGCCCTGATTTTCATCCCTATCTAGTCTTATTTGCTCCTAATAGTCAGGTCATAAAAGAGAATAACGGCTTACCCAGTCGCAAGCAAGCAAGCATGACGATCGAGTTGCCTTTAACAGGGACATATCGCGCGATCGTGAATACTTTTGATCGCACGGGTAAAGGTTCTTATAGCCTTACCGTAAAAAGAGTGAACTAGACCCGTTCTCAATTTAGCCAAAAGCGCAAAAAAGCACCTTTCAGGTGCTTTTTTGCGCTTTTTTTGCGTTAGAGCGTTTGCTCGCTATTAGGTCGCGGCGGAATCCGACTTGGTGTTGTATCTGGCTCAGGTAGAGGCGTATATTGATTGCCTGTAAATTCTTTGCTAACGCGTAAGCGCTGACTGGTAATCGTAATCCCTGACTCGCGTACCAAGACCACCGATATCCAGCGATCACCTGAACTAAATGGTGCTTGACCAATCTTAAAAAGCCCTCCTGCTCGCAGAGGACGCAAATTGATCGTGCTTTCGTTCAAAAGATTTTTACTCTCGACAGCCTCCTCGATCGCCGCTCCTAGCAAGAGATTATTACCAAGTGGCTCGGTCACGATCGCATCAAGGACGTATTGACGACCAACGCCAATTAGCTCAGGCAGTTTTAGCTTTACGGGCGGCGGCGTATCACCTGAACTCAGCGAAGATTGCTCAGCCAAAATTTTCTGTGACACAACCTGTAACTGACCATTCACATTTTTGTAAGTTTGGGTCGAAATCAACCTTGCATCTAACTTGAAGTTATCATTCTCAGCGCCCTTCAACCCCTGCACCATCGTTACCGTTTCTGCTGTGATCAAGTCACCTTGCTTTTCCCATTTCGAGATTTCGGTACGGTAGCTAACATTTTTATAACGCTGCCAGAATTCACGCAAGCTCTGCTTGTAGCGATCGCGGTTCAGCCCATCCGAATGATTAAAAGTCGGAGCATAATACTTCATCACCGCTTCGATATCCTGTTTACTTGCCGCGGTATCCAGTGCAAACACGATATTTGACAGTTCTGCGGGCGCAGGTTTGGCAGATTGGGCAGCAAGTGTAGGATTGGCGATCGGCGCAACCGTAGACATGGCTGCAAAAATAACTAACAGAGCAATTCGTTTGATCATGCGGGACTCTAATCGATAACCTGTAACGATACTATAGCAATCGCTGTAGTGTCGCACTGATCTTGAAAATATTTAATACCTTATCGGATGAATCAAAACTCAAAAAGTGTGTGGCGGTGCGCTTCACACTTTTTGGGTTTTATGTCCTCACAAGAATGACTACAGCTATAAAAGCTATAAATAAATATCTAAAAAATTACATAGCTAGGCGATCGCGATTTGTTACATTTTCTTGAAATTGATGTAGAATCGCACTCGTTCTCGTCACACAGAATTTTAACAACTTCAAAAGCATTATCAGCATCTCCTACAAGTTTGATTCCAGAGCTTACTGTGCATTTTTGTACTGCTTGTAGCCTGCTCTCCACCGTCCTACAGCACCCAATATTCTGCACCAAATACCCCAATATCATCCATGCCAAAAATCACTTCTCGCTTATCGTTATTAATCCTTTGTGGATTAACTAGCAGTCTGGCGATCGCTACTCCCATCGCCCATGCAAACCGTCTAGAAACTTTTGTATACGACTTAACTGATAGTAAAATTGAATTTTCGCTCAAAAATGACATCGAGCCAAAAGGAACAGTAATCAATAACCCCACCCGCATCGTGATTGACTTACCTGGAATTGTCTATCAAGGCCCAACAGTGCGGCGGCGAGTTGGACGTGGTGTGCAAGCAGTGCGCGTTGGACAGGTTGATGCCAATACAACCAGAATGGTAGTTGAGTTTTCGCCAGATGTTACACTCAATCCGCAAGATTTACGGCTCAAGTCCACGCAACCAGGGCGTTGGACGATGCAACTTCCCAAAAATATTGCTGCGATCGACTTAAATACTATTTCCAAGTATGTTTTACCCGTCACAGGCGTGATTAGCTCTGGATTTGGCTGGCGTATCCATCCCGTCACAGGCGAAAGGAAATTACATAAAGGTGTTGATTTCGCTGCACCCACTGGCACACCTATTTTTGCTGCCGCCGATGGCGTAGTTACCGATGCAGGATGGACAGATGGCGGTTATGGCAATATCGTTGAGTTACGCCATGATGATGGCTCAGTGACACTCTATGCTCACGCTAATTCGGTATATGTATCGAAAGGTCAAACAGTTCGGAAGGGAACTGCGATCGCCGAAGTTGGTACGACAGGACGTAGCACTGGTCCGCATTTGCATTTTGAAGTTCAACCCGATGGTAAAAATGCCGTTGATCCAATGGATTATTTACAGCTTCGTCAAGTGACTCTTGATCTCGCCTCTAATAGTTTTAAAGATTAGAGCGATCGCCAAATTTAGAAGCTTGAGCTGCCGACTGCGGCGCGGGCGACCCAAGCTTCTAGGGATTAGCTAGCCTTGTTTAGATTCAGAACCATCGATGATGCGCTGGAATAGATAGCCTGTACCCCGTGCGGTCAAGATTAACTCAGGATTGCTAGGGTCTTCTTCGAGCTTAGCTCTTAAGCGTGAAATGTGAACATCGACAACGCGAGTATCCACATGGCGCTCAGGTGTATAACCCCAAACCTCTTGCAAGATTTCGGCTCTAGAGAAAGCCTCCCCTGATCGTCCGACTAATAACTCCAACAAACTAAACTCCATACCCGTCAAGCGAATACGCTCATCAGACTTATAGACTTGGCGCTTGTTAGTATCAATCTTGATCGTATTAATATGAATCACGCCAGAACTAGGAATTCCAGATGTGCCATTGCGATCAAAACGGCGCAGTACCGAACGAATTCGCGCTTCTAATTCCTTCGGTGAAAATGGCTTAACAACATAATCATCTGCACCTAGCTCTAGCCCCGTGATGCGATCGGCGACATCACCCAAAGCTGTCAGCATGATGATCGGAATATCAGACTCTTTGCGTAGCTCTTGACATACCCCATAGCCATCGATCTTTGGCATCATTACATCAAGAACTACCAAGTCAGGGCTTTCTTTATGAAAAACCTCAATTGCTTCTTCGCCATCTGCGGCGGTGACAACTTCGTAGCCAATCATTGATAGTCGCGTCTCAAGGATACGACGAATACTTGCTTCGTCATCTACAACTAAAATCTTTTCCTTATGGTTTTCCAAGCCAGTTTACACTCCACTATGTTGCTAGCTACAATTCAGTAAAAATTTATAATTTTACATATTTATTCAATTAAGTTTACAAGAAGTGGGTCGTTACAAACCAAAAATAAATCCAAAAATCAAAGTAAAAAAATAAATCTCATAGATATAAGGCGGTGCTTAGTGCTGTCTTATATCTATTGGTTATTGGTTAGAAGAGAGGGCTAGAAGCACTATGAGTTAGAATTATGCAAAGTTTTATGAAAAATAAGGAGTTTTGATCATGACTGAACCAACCCAATTACCACAAGCGACTGATCCGAAAATGGGATTTAATACTTATGCAGAGCGCTTAAATGGTCGAGCGGCGATGATCGGTTTTATCATTGCGATCGCGATCGAGTTTGTTACCCACAAAGGTGTACTTGCTTGGTTGGGGCTTACGGATTTAGGTTAGATTTTTATTGAGAGTGCGACTTGCCACACTCTCAATAAAAAATTGAGTTTTAATTGAGTTAAAAAACACTATATGACATTTGGCAAAATCGAGAACTCCCTTTACTGGGCTACAGCAATTTTGGGGTTAGTTCTAGATCAGGCTTCCAAATACTTAGTTGTGCAATATCTTAAGGGGCTACGTTCATTTCCCGTAATTGATGGTGTCTTTCATTTCACTTATGCCACTAATACGGGCGCGGCTTTTAGCTTGTTTAGTGGTCAGATCGATTGGCTCAAATGGGTGTCGATGATTGTGAGTTTAGGGCTGGTTGGGTTTGGTCTTTTTAGTAAAAACTTAAACCGATGGGAACAAGTTGGCTATGGCTGCATTTTGGCAGGGGCGGCGGGTAACGGAATTGATCGCTTTGTAGCTGGCTATGTGGTTGATTTTATCGATATCAGAATTATTCGATTTGCGATTTTTAATATTGCTGATGTTTCGATAAATGTCGGTCTAGCTTGTCTAGCGATCGCCGTTTTATTTGTAACTAGACCTTCGGGCAAAATTTAAGGAGCATCACGATGACAAATTCCCCAAAAATTGTGGTTGTTACCAATGGTAAAGGGGGTGTAGGTAAGACCACAACGGCGATCGCCTTAGCAGGTATTTTAGCTCAAGACGCTAAAGTGTTAGTAGTTGATGCCGATGTGCAAGGCAGTTTGTCTTGGTGGGTGGGACGGAGCGATCGAGGGATGGGATTTGATATTGCCAAAGAAATTGATCCGACTCATTTAAAAAAATTACCGAAACTTAGCAGTTACGATTTAGTATTGGTAGACACGCCGCCAGCATTGCATTCTCACGCCCTTGCCACAGTTGTGGCGATCGCCGATTATCTGATTTTACCTACTCCACCAGCACCAATGGACTTAACTGCGCTAGTCGAAACAGTAAAAAGCACCGTCCGACCTGCCCAAGTTCCTCATCGAGTCTTACTCACTCGTGTTGATCCGCGATGCCTCAATGAAGCACTAGAAGCTCAAAACACGCTGTTAGAGCTGGGAGTGCCTGTTTTTCATGCTTTTGTCCGCGCCTATAAAGCTCATGAACGAGCGGCTCTAGAAGGGAAATTAGTCACAGAGTGGAAAGGTAAAAATGCCAGAGAAGCAGAAGCGGACTATCGGCGGGTTGTGGATGAATTGCGGCGAGATATTCTCAAGTGATCATGGGTAATCCAAAGCGATGTACGCCATGAAATACTTTATGAAGTTAGCAAATAAAAATTATGACAACTAAAAAGAAAGTCGGAATCTCAGATTTATTGCGTGATGAAGTTCAAAAATCATCAACTGGTAATGAACTCACTGAAAAAACTATTGAAGTAAAGTCCGAAACTGTTGTTGATCAAGCCCCAGTCTCAACAACAGTATCTGAACTAGCGCGATCGCCCAAACGTGAACCTGAACTTTTGCAAGCGATCGCTGATTTGCAAAAGGATTTGAAATTTAGCCAAACCAATGTCGAGCTTCTCCAAAAGTCACTTACCGCGATCGAAAGCTTAAAAGATGAATTAGATCAACAACTTGTGGAAGTTAAGCGCGACAACTTGCGCCTAGCCGAGGCAAATATTAAACTGTCAGATAAGCTCTCAGAACAGATCGCCGCCTCAGCATCCGTCCCAGTATCGCCAGTTGAGGCTCCTGCCACATCTCAGTTAGTGCCACAACCTTCACCACAAAATAGGGCGACTCCTCGCAAGCAACCTGTCGAGCAGCCATATTCTCAGCGTGATCGCACCCCTTATACGCGCCCAACTGGCTCTAACGAGCAACTGCAACGCATAAACAACAAAAATATTGGCTGGATGGATTGAGTTTAGATCGCTTTTTTTCTGACTAGGCGATCGCTCCAACAAGAAACTCCAAAAAGAAATAAAATGTAAAGTTGCACCCAAATCTAATCCACATGGGTTAAACTAAGTCTCGTAAGGTAAAAGTATTTATCGGTTGTAGTAATTGTTTTCTGTACTGACAGTTTTTTTCTGTTTCATCGTGACAAGCTTCTCTCCGACATCTCTATCTCTACATACTCATTGAATTCTTGGAGAAAGCATAATGTCTATTTACGTTGGTAACTTGTCCTATGAAGTTACTCAAGACCATTTAAAGCCTGTTTTTGAAGACTACGGCAAGGTCACTCGTGTTCATTTCCCTACAGATCGTGAAACTGGTCGCGCTCGCGGCTTTGCTTTTGTCGAAATGAGCAAAGACGAAGAAGAAGATGCAGCCATCACAGCATTGGATGGTGCTGAATGGATGGGTCGCGTTCTCAAGGTTAACAAAGCTAAGCCTCGCGAGAACAACGACTCGTTCGGCGGCGGCGGTGGTAATCGTGGCGGCGGCGGCGGTGGTCGCGGCGGCTTCAAGTCTGGCGGCGGCGGTGGTGGTGGTGGTCGTTACTAAGTTCTAAGTTAAAGCTTAGCTGGTAACTATCATTACATTCAGCGTTAATCACTAAATATATACAAAATAGAGGATAGCGCTCAGCGTTATCCTCTATTTTGTTTGTTATGCTAGGCAAAAATATGCGGTGGATTTTGCATGGATTTATTGCAACCATTAGGAATTGTCGTTCAAGGTTCTTTGAGTGATGGTTTAGAAGTAAGACTAAATGGCGATATCTCAGTCGAAGATATGCGCGTTGGTAAGTTCTTAGTCGTACATGGTCGGCATACGCGCTTTTTTTGCATCCTTACCGATGTCACCCTTGGCACTGCTAGTCCACGCATTCTTATAAATCCACCCGATCCTGAAAATACTTTCCTCACCGAAATTCTGGCTGGGACAGGCACTTTCGGCACAATCAATTTAACGCCGATGTTGATGTTTGTCCCTGCAAATCCTTTTGAGCTTTTGACTAAACGGGTGATAAATGAAAATAGCGACTTCCAGCTTTTGCCTGTAAAGACGATCCCCAGCCATTTTTCTCAAGTATTTGATGCGACCGAGCGCGATTTTCGGATTGTGTTTGGTTGGGAAGATGATCCCCATAAACGTAATTTTGCGATCGGGCAGCCGATTGATATGCCCGTCCCCATCTGTCTCGATCTCGATCGCTTTGTTGAGCGCAGTAATGGTGTATTTGGTAAGTCGGGTACAGGGAAATCTTTTTTAACGCGATTATTACTGTCGGGGATCATCCGTAAACAAGCAGCTGTAAATCTGATTTTTGACATGCACTCAGAATACGGTTGGGAAGCGGCGACTGAGGGCAAAAGATTTAGTACAGTTAAAGGCTTAAGGCAATTATTTCCTGCACAGGTGCAGATTTACACGCTCGATCCAGACTCGACAAAGCGGCGTGGTGTAAGGGACGCTCAGGAACTTTATATTAGCTATGACCAAATCGATGTTGAAGATTTGATGCTGATCCGTGAGGAGTTAAATCTCTCGGAGGCTAGTTTAGAAAATGCAATTATCTTACGAAATGAGTTTGGGAAAGGTTGGATTTCACGATTATTGACGATGACTAATTCCGAAATTCAAGAATTTTGTGAACAGAAGATGGGCAGTAAGTCCTCAATTATGGCTCTCCAGCGTAAGCTTACCCGCCTTGATGATCTCAAATATTTGCGTCCTACTTGTCCCGAAGATTATATTAAACGCATTCTTGATTTGATTGCGGCGGGTAAACATATCGTGATTGAGTTTGGTTCACAATCCAATTTGCTCTCCTATATGTTGGCAACGAATATTATTACGCGGCGGATTCACCATGCTTATGTTCAGAAAGCGGAACGGTTTTTACAGACCAAAAATATTAGCGATCGCCCACAGCAGTTAACGATCACTATCGAAGAAGCCCATCGATTTCTGGCTCCAAATACGGCTCGGCAGACGATTTTTGGGACGATCGCGCGGGAAATGCGGAAGTACTTTGTGACTTTGCTAATTGTCGATCAACGTCCATCGGGAATTGATAATGAAGTGATGTCTCAAATTGGGACAAGAATTACAGCTTTGCTAAATGACGAGAAAGATATCGATGCAATTTTTACAGGTGTGGCTGGCAGTGGCAACTTGCGAACGATTTTATCGAAGCTAGATTCTAAGCAGCAAGCGCTGGTACTTGGTCATGCCGTGCCGATGCCTGTGGTGGTGCAGACTCGTCTCTATGACGAGACTTTTTATCGTGCGATCGGTGAAGTTCCTTGGGAAGAAATTTCGACACCTGAAGTTCTGCGAGTTGCGGAAGCTGCTAAAGCAGATTTAGGTTTTTAACTTGAGATTTTTAACCTGAGAATAAGTAACGCTTATTCTCTTTTCTGCTCATTTAAGCCATTCTTCGATGCTACTGGTTAATTTACCCGTAAGTTGGGCGGTAAGTTGATCGCGCTTTTGTTTACGCAGCCATTTTTGAAATTGCTTTTCGTATTCTTCACTTTCAGATTGATATGTAACCCACGCATCTAGAGATACTCCTAATCCCCAAAACAATAATGGATAGATCGCCCAGCCAATTCCACCCGAAGTAGAAAAGTTGAAAGTAACTAAAAAAGAATTAACGATCGCAAATTTAAGCAGGTTAGATTGAAATGATTTCTTTTTGTATTTATCGAACTTTACTTGCTCTTTGCGAACACTTTGCTTAGATTGCCATTCTTGCACTGACGCTAAAAAATCAGCCTCGCTGATACCCATATCGGAAGCGATTTCATATACTTGTTGTCTAGTTAAGTCTTGACCATTGGTCTTTTTCGCGAGGGCATAGCGAAGAATCTGATCAACTTGCTCTTCTGAATAAGTATCCATATTTTCCTTTTGTAATCATAGGTTTAAGTAGCTCAGCATAATTAAAACCCAAAACCAGAGAGTAGGTTTTAAGGCGCATCTTTCTATGATCTTAGTTCAGCGATGAAGCGATCGCAGCAATCGCGTAACCAATATGTATAAGATTCAGGATGATTCTTAATATCAGCTTGCAAAATTTTTAAATCTATCCATTTCCAATCTTCTGCTTCTTCAGGATTGAGGATTGGTTTGCAATCGCTATATCCTACAAATACGCGATCAAATTCATGTTCTGTCAAACCGTGATCGAGTTTTGCTTGATAAATAAAACTAAAAACTTCGCGTAATTCACAATCAAAACCCATTTCTTCTTGTAAGCGGCGATGGACTGCGAGATCGGTCGGCTCATCGGGGCGGGGATGGCTGCAACAGGTATTTGTCCAGAGTCCACCCGAATGATATTTGTGGATAGCACGTTTTTGGAGCAATAGTTGTCCCTCAGAGTTAAGCACAAATATCGAAAAAGCACGATGTAGCAAGCCATCACGGTGTGCTTGTAATTTTTCAGCAACCCCGATTTGCCGATCGCTTCTATCTACTAAAACAACTTTTTCTTCTAATTGATTAATTGATTGATTAGTTAATTGATTATTTAATTTTTTAGGTGTATCCATGATATTTGCCATTTAGTTGAGATGGGCGGCTAGAATATATAACAAAACTACACATTTGCAGGAGCTTTATGGATACCATCGACCTAAGCAAGCTGATGCAAAGAGGCTACTACGTCACACTGGGTGCAACATCATCATTACTTGAGGTAATCCAAGACCCGATCAAACGCGAACAAAATCTGAGAATGGTGGGGCGGAGTTTTGATGAAGTAACTCAAGAGCTTGCTGACAAGGGCGTAACCACCGAAGCCGAAGCGCGTAGCTTTGTGGATAATTTTATCGCGCAACAGGTCAGTGGCACGACCAAGCCGCCAGAAGCGACTGGGCTAACTACTGTGACTACCACGGCTAGAACGGTCGATGATGCTATTCCTGAGAATTTAGTTGATAAAAAGGTAAAAGCGAGTATGCGCGATGAGATTAAAGAACTCACGCAACAACTTGCAAATTTACGTTCGGAATTAGAGCAATTGCGTTAAAAATCATCATAAAAAAAAGAAATGCAAAGAGAAATGCAAAGCATTTCTCTTTTTTTAACGATGGGCTAGCCCGATCGCTTGTTGGATATTATCTAAGCCATGAGTTTCGAGCTTGGTGACTAAGCCTTGTAAAATTTGCTTGACGATCGCTGGACTTTCATAGATTAAGCCTGTATAAACTTGCACGATCGCTGCCCCTGCAATAATCTTTTGCCAAGCATCCTCGGCTGTGAAAATGCCACCCACACCGATAATCGGTAAATTGCCTTGAGTTGTTTGCCAGATCAGGCTGATCACTTGCAAAGAGCGATCGCGTACTGGTTGACCACTAATACCACCTGCTTCATCGGTTACAGATTTACCTGTGATTTGTATATGAGTTGTGACCAGATTTTGTCGCGAAATTGTCGTGTTTGTGGCAATGATTCCTGCTACACCATAGGCTTGACAAGCTTTGACAATTTCAATAATGTCAGCATCGTTTAAGTCAGGAGCAATTTTTACCAAGATCGGTTTGTGGGCAATATTAATTGGATTTAGCTCAGCCAAAATCGCGCATAACTGATCAGTGGCTTGCAAATCGCGCAAATTTGGCGTGTTCGGCGAACTCACATTCACCACAAAATAATCACCGAATTCGTAGAGCGATCGAAAACTTTCGGCATAGTCAAATTTTGCATCTTCTAGCGCCGTAACTTTAGATTTGCCAAGATTAATACCCAGAGGAATGCTCAGTTTATGAGCTCGCAAATATTTCTGAAGATCAACCGCAACAGATGCTGCGCCGCGATTATTAAAACCCATGCGATTTAGCACTGCGCGATCGCTGGGCAAGCGAAATAAACGCGGTTTTGGATTGCCTGCTTGAGCTTGTGAGGTAATTGTCCCCACCTCCGCAAACCCAAATCCGAGATTTGACCATGCACCGATCGCTTCCGCATTTTTATCAAAACCAGCCGCTAAGCCCACAGGATTGGTAAATTTTAAGTTCCACAGGTTTTGTGATAGTCGAGAGTCGCTATAGTAAAAGGTAGACTTGGCGATCGCTTGAAGTATAGATAACTCACTAATCTGCCGACAAGCTGCGATCGCCAAATTATGAGCAACTTCAGGATCAAGAGAAAATAACAAAGGACGCACCCCAAGTCGATAAGCAACATTTAGCATAATTTATAAGTTTGGAGTATATTCTCAATGATATGGCAACTACTAACAGCGCCCCTCGATGGACTGGTCTGGATCGCAGAACAAATCGAAGAACGCGCAACTGATGAATTAGAACAAACAGAAAATCTCCAAAAACGGCTCACTTCTTTACAACTAAAGTTTGATTTAGGCGATATTAGTGAAGAAGACTTCACAGTTCAAGAACAAGAGATTTTAGAAGCGATGGAAGCGGAAATAAGCGAACAAAGCCAAGAACAGAACCAATAGGATAAAACACGCTTTGTGGGTTTTATCCTATTAGTCTTATATTTAAGAAAAAAATAATGGAAGTTAATCAACTGATCGATAGTTACCATACAGGTCGCCGCAGCTTTGCAGGGGTCAATCTTAGCAAAACTGATATGAATGGAATCGACTTGAGCGATGCTGATTTGAGTGGAGCGAATCTCAGTGAAGCTAGTCTCTATGGTGCAAACTTAAGCAGTGCCAAACTAAACGGTGCGGACTTAAATGGCACTAAGCTCTATCGCGCCACTCTTGTCAGGGCAAACTTTAGTGGTGCAGATTTGGGAGAAGCAGATCTCAGTGAAGCAAATCTCAGTGATGCAAAGCTTTATGGTGTGAATCTCTATAAAGCAATTTTGAGCAAAGCTAAACTCCCCCGCGCTAAGCTGACTGGCGCAAACATGGGGAAAACTAATTTAAATCGTGCTGATCTTAGTGAAGCAATTCTTAGAGATGCGCGTTTATTTGGGGCAAATCTCAATGAAGCATTTTTGCAACGTGCTGATCTTAGTCGAGCTAGTCTAAATGGGGCAAATATCAATAAGGCGATGCTGTCTGAGGTTGACCTGAGTTTTGCTAGTTTGTATGGAGCGAGTCTTTGTGATGCTGATTTGAGTGAAGCAGACTTAACTGGGGCAAATCTTCAGGGTTCTGATTTGACACGCGTAAATTTTTATAAGGCGAACTTGAGTAAATCTAAACTTGCTGATGCGGTTACTGAGGGAATGCGAACGCAAGAAGCAAATTTGACAGGTATTATCTGGTCTTAGCAAAAGCTTACTTGTTGCCGTAGGCTTGCCATGACAGACTGACGAGTGCATTGAATATAGCTGCCGCAGCGATCGCATTACCTTTACGACCATCAATACGAATGTGCGGAATTAGTGAATCATTTAAGCGTGATTTGATCACATCGGTGTCGATAAAGCCAGCAGGAGTGCCAATTACTAGGGCAGGCTTGACTTCCTCCATCTCAATTAAATCCACCAGCGTGGCAAGCGCCGTCTGAGACTCACCGATTACAAAAATTGCTTCAGGATAACGCCTTGCTAAAGTCTCAATTCCCCAAGCTGCTTGGGTTTTACCTTTTTGAGGACGAGTTATTGCGTCAACACCACAATAAATAGGATTGGCAAAAGTATTACAGATTTTGGGGAAGATGGCGGCTTGGACTGTTGGCACATCAACGACAATTGTGGCGCGTGTGGCGAGAGCTGTGGCTCCTGCTTGTAATGACTGGTCAGAAAATCGCACAATATCTTTGTATTCAAAATCTGCGGTGGCATAAATTACTTGGCGCACAATTTCATATTCTGCTGGGGATAGCGAATGATCACCAATCTCGCGATCGATTATTGCTAAGCTTTGTGCGTCCGTAATGTGCCATTCCATAGGATTTTGCGCTCTTATTTTTTGTTTGTTTTCCAGATTTCATCTTACACAATTTCGACCTTCAGCTTTAGCCTTATATAGGGCGCGATCAGCGGCTTTGAGTAAGGCTGTAGGTTCAAATTCTTGAGATGCCAAAAGTGTGGCGACCCCACAGCTAATCGTCACATAGGGTGCAACTTTAGAGTGACTGTGCGGTAGTTTTAGCGATCGCATCATTTCTGTTGCCCTGATTGCGACATTCATAGCTCCCTGAGCATTAGTATTTGGCAAGACAATCACAAACTCTTCACCGCCATAGCGGGCGACTAAATCCGCAGGGCGATTGGTGGATTTACTGATCGCTTGAGCAACTTCTTGTAAGCAGCGATCGCCTTCTTGATGCCCATAATTATCGTTATAGTTTTTAAAAAAATCAATATCACATAAAACTAATGAGATCGGAATTTGTTCTCTACTAGCGCGCTTACATTCTTGATCGAGATATTC
The DNA here is from genome assembly GCA_025356295.1 of Cyanobacteriota bacterium. GTDB lineage: Bacteria > Cyanobacteriota > Cyanobacteriia > Pseudanabaenales > Pseudanabaenaceae > Pseudanabaena. The sequence goes on along the minus strand of JANXUJ010000151.1, from coordinate 25,790 downwards.
ATCTAAGCAACGACGATTAGCCACTTGAGTCAAGCCATCAATCGAGACTAATCTTTGGAGTTCTTGATTTGCAGCCTCAAGTTGTTGACGTAAACAAGATTGTTCGATCAGATGGCGCACTCTTTGTCGTAATACTGCCCAATGAATTGGTTTAGTCACATAGTCAGATGCGCCGACTTCGTAGGCGCGATCTACAGACTCACGATCTTCTAGTGCAGTGATGATTAGAACTGGTGTGTGATCGCCATTGGGAAGATGTTGTAACTGTAAACAACATTCAAAACCATCTAACACAGGCATCATCGCATCTAGCAAAATTACATCTGGTTGAAATTCTTGATAAATCTTTAAAGCCTCCATGCCGTTAGCCGCTTCAACCACACGATATCTTTCCCGCTCTAAATAGCGCACCAAAATTTTTCGCATAAACATATCATCATCCACAATTAAAATCAGCGATGATTTAGATGATGTTTGTGGAATATTCATTTTTGGCGTTAGATGCTTATTGAAAGCGTTGCTATCATCGATTGTCATTACACGCTTAAACAATAAAATTAATCATGACAGTGACTTAGTATATATTGAAATTTTATGGTAATTGCCAGTAAAAGCCCAGATAGGCTAAAAGGCAACTCACGCCTTTCAGGATTTCTAATTTTATAAATTATGACGATTAGTAGAGTTGGATTTTTCTTGTTCTAGCTCAGATTGGACGTTTGTATATTCGTCAGCGATTTTACTAACTGCGATGTCCAAGTCTTCATGGTTTTTATTGCGTAGATTTGTCTCCAGTTCACGACATAGACTAGATAAATCCTCTGCGCCAATGACCGCACTACTAGATTTCAAAGTGTGGGCGGTACGAAGCAATAAGTCAAAATTTTGTTGGGCAAAGCTAGTATAGAGTTCTTGGAGAAGCGATCGCGTATTGTCAAGATAACTATCGATTAGTTCGGCTAAAAACTCTATATCGTCACCTCCTATGTCGCTGGCTACTTCATGGAGTTTATCAATGTTAATTGATAATAATATGGTCGATAGATTAGGTGTAATTGATGGACATTCTAATAATATTCGCACGAGTTCCAAAGGGCGAATCGGTTTGCTAAGGTAGTCATCCATGCCTGCCACCAAACAAATTTCGCGATCGCCTTGCATAGCATTGGCTGTCATCGCCACGATCATCGGCTTACTGATGAGTTTACCCTGTTTCCAATTGTTAACGATCAGTCTTGTGGTTTCCAGACCATCCATCTCAGGCATCTGCACATCCATAAAAATCAAGTCATAGGTTTGCATAGCGATCGCGGCTAACACTTCCAATCCATTTGCCACCACATCAGCACGGTAGCCCATACGATGCAAAATGTGAGTGGCAACTTTTTGATTAACAACATTGTCCTCGGCAAGCAAGATACGCAGAGGGTGGTCTTTTGCCATGCGTGGATCGAACTGATAATCTTGTCGATCTGGATGAATTTTAGAAGTTCGATTAATAACATTGCTCTGAACAACAAATTGACCTGTAACCTGTGAGTTTTTAGGCTTTATTAATTGCGAAATTGATTGTGTATTGGAAATATTTGTATTGGAAACACCTTTATTAGCAGCACCTGTATTAGCAACACTTGTAAGGGAATCTTGATCCCCAATATTAACAGGAATCGTAACTGTGAAGTAAAAAGTAGAGCCTTGATGGACATCGCTTTCAACCCACATTGTACCGCCCATTAATTCACACAAACGCTTACTAATTGCCAACCCTAGCCCAGTACCTCCATATTGTCTTGTTGTGGAAGCATCGACTTGGCTAAAGGGTTGAAACAATCGATATAGGCGATCGCCAGGAATGCCAATCCCTGTATCTTTGACGGCAAACTCCAATGTCCGCAATAACTGTGTTTCTTCATGGCGATCGAGAAGATCACAACGGACAAAGTGCGAGATTGGTGATTTTGTAATCGAAACATTAACCGAACCATGACTGGTAAACTTAATTGCATTTCCAATCAAATTTGCCAAAACTTGACGTAGACGAGTCATATCACCGATTGCTATCAAATCGACATCAGGATGGATTAAATAACCTATTTCAATTCCTTTCTCAACTGCTTGAGATGAGAGCAATTCGATCGTATCTTCTAAACAAGTTCGCAGATCAAAAGTTTGTTTTTCTAGCTCTAGATGTCCTGACTCAATTTTAGAAAAATCTAAAATATCGTTGATGATAGTAAGTAAAGTATCACCTGCATTCCGAGCGATCTCAACAAATTCCCGCTGCTCTTTAGTCAAATTTGTATCTAGTAAAACTCCTGTCATCCCAATCACAGCATTCATTGGCGTACGAATCTCATGACTCATAGTTGCCAAAAACTCACTTTTAGAGCGATTAGCAGCTTCGGCGATGAGACGGGCTTCTTCCAACTCATTATTTTGCTTAATCAGTTGTTCACGTTGTCGAGTTTCTTGGATTAGTAAATGTGCTTGTGATAGAGCAATACTTACTTGATTAGCAACGGATTCAAGTAATTCTTTTTCTTCATTTGTCCATTCATGAAAACTATTACAATGATGCAATAAAATAACTCCATTAGTCACTCCATGCGATGAAGTACGGATTGCTAAAAGCGATCGCAGTTGCATTCGATAAAACAAATCACCAAATTCATCTAAGCTCGGCTCAGCATAGACATTGTTAATCGCAATCGCGCCGTTTTGGGTAGCAACCTGCTGACTAAAATTACTATTTAGGAGAGGTAATTCAATATTTTTGACGGAGAAAATTTTGTTAGCTAGTTGCTCTGACATAAGAGAGACTAGCGGCTGTAGAGATGAGTCTGGCTTATATTCCAGTCGATAGATTAGACAACGGCTAGCATGGAAAGCCAATTGGATTTGATTCGCTGAAGTTTGAAAAATACTATCAACATCAAGACTTTGGCGAATCTCATCGGTAATTCGATTTAATAAGACGGTAAGTCGCATCTGTCTTTTTAAATCTTTTTCTACTCTTTTGCGTTCCGTAATATCAGTTTGAATACCGATGAAGTGCGATACATTACCCGCGCTGTCATATATTGGCGAAATATATAGCTCATTCCAGAATAATGTACCGTCTTTGCGATAATTTCTGATCACGACATTACAAGCTGTTCCTGTGGTGATCGCTGACCGCATAGAGTCTCTATCTGTTTGTTGTAAGTCTCTTCCTTGCAACAAACGACAGTTGCGACCCATGACTTCACTAGCTTTATAGCCAGTAATTTTTTCAAAGGCAGCATTTACATACACAACTGGATTGTTAGGTAGCCGCCAGTCTGTAATCACGATACCGCTGTGGCTTGCCGCGATCGCGCGTTCTTGTAATCGCAAAGTTTCTTCAACAGACGCTAACTCTTGCAGGGTTTTGTGGAGAGCTTGTTCAGATTTTTTTCTTTCTGTAATATCGCTAGCAATGCCTAAGAAACCCGAAATTTGATTGTCTTCATCTCGCAATGCGGAAACAGCGAGTGTCACAGGAAAACGCGAACCATCTTTGCGGATATATGTCCAGTCATATTCTTCTATCTGTCCTAATCGCACTTTGGCGATAAACACCTCCATTCCCGAATCAACCAAACGACCTAATTCTTTTGTTAAAGCGATCGCTCTTTGTTGCATCTCTAGAGGATCATAAAAACATTCTAGAGTGAGCTTTCCAATCACTTCTGAGGCGGAATATCCCAACCAACGCTCAGATGCTTGATTAAAAGCACAAACAACACCATCAAGTCTTATTGCAATAATTGAGCAATTGGCACTGTCCAAAATTGCTTGGTGTAATCTTAAAGATTCTTGAATATTATCTCTTACTACTTTTGTGTGCTTTTCTAAATGAATTGGCAAGTCACCATTAATAAATTTGCTCATAACTTAAACAACCCCAGATACAAAAATAATCTAAAAATTGAATGCAATCCAGTAAATTGGGAATGATTTTAATGCTTTTGGAAATTTTCCTTTTAGCACTAAATTAAATCTTAATATTTACCTTAAAACTTAATCATAATTCTATCTTAGTTCTAATTTAAGTCTCATGAAGAAAGTACCAACAGAAAATTTACTAAAGTTTGCTTTACACCTGTTGTTACAGAATCAAGATTAAAAAGAAGTACTGTCGAGCTTGCTATAGTGTTGGTTCAATCTTTTTTAATCCTATAAAATCTTATAGAAATTACGCATGAGTATATCTGACACAATCGCGGCGATCGCTACTGCGATTTCTCCTCAACAAGGAAGCGTAGGAATTGTGAGATTATCAGGCGATCGCGCGATTGCGATCGCACAGCAAATTTTCAAAGCGGGTGGTAAACAAGGATGGGAAAGTCATCGCATTTTGTATGGCTATGTCCGCAATCCCTCTACCTCTGCAATTATCGATGAAAGCTTACTTTTATTAATGAAAGCACCACGTTCCTTTACTCGTGAAGATGTTGTGGAGTTCCATTGTCATGGAGGAATTATGGCAGTACAGCAAGTTCTAAATCTTTGTTTAGAGCAGGGCGCAAGACTAGCAGAAGCGGGAGAATTTAGCTTGCGCGCTTTTCTCAATGGCAGAATCGATCTCACTCAAGCCGAAAGTATTAATGATCTGGTCGGAGCCAAGTCAGCACAAGCTGCACAATTTGCGATCGCATCTTTACGCGGTAAGCTAGCGCAGTCTTTAAAATATTTGCGCGGTAAGTGTCTCAATGTTTTGACTGAAATCGAAGCACGGATTGACTTTGAAGATGATTTACCGCCGCTCGATGTGGAATGGATCAAAGCAGAATTTATCGCTGTTTCGCGCGAATCACAACAGATTTTAGCAACTGCCGATCGCGGTGAACTGTTGCGAACAGGTTTAAAAGTGGCGATCGTTGGTCGTCCCAATGTCGGTAAATCAAGTCTGCTCAATGCTTGGAGTCGAAGCGATCGCGCGATCGTTACTGATTTGCCTGGGACAACTCGCGATGTTGTGGATTCCCAATTAGTAGTGGGCGGGATTCCCATTCAAGTTCTCGATACCGCAGGAATTCGAGAGACAGAGGATGTAGTTGAGAAGATCGGCGTAGAGCGATCGCGTCAAGCGGCAAAATCTGCTGATCTAGTGCTGATGGTAATCGATGCGAGTGTGGGCTGGAGTGAGAAGGATGCGGAGATTTATGAGACGGTATGCGATCGCCCTGTGGTTTTGGTGATCAATAAAATTGATCTTGAAGGGGGAATGGGTGAGGGCTTTCCAGATATTCCCATTGTGGAGACTGTTGCTTCTCAAAATCAGGGGATTGAAGATTTGGAAGCGGCGATTTTAAAATGTATTCATCAAGATGCGATCGCGGCGGCTGACTTGGATGTTGCCATCAATCAGCGTCAGAAGGCTTGTTTGTTGAGGGTTGTGCAATCTTTGGAGCATGTGCAGATAGCGATCGCAGATCAGTTACCGCTTGACTTTTGGACTATCGATTTACGCGCTGCGATTAGTGCGATCGGCGAGATTACTGGCGAAGAGGTCACAGAGTCGGTTTTAGATCAAATCTTCAGTAGATTTTGTATTGGCAAATAAATCCCTCTCTGATTTTTTGATATAGTGAGACTGTCGCGGACAAGCTGACTTGCTGAGTAAATTATGACGATTACCACTAATAAAATCAAAACAGTTGGAACAGTCGATAGCGAAGCAGTACAACCAAAATCTGTACCTGAATTTGTATCTGATAGCTGGGTCAAAGCATCTTGGGATGAGTTTGATTTACCGACTCTGGTTGTCGAAATTTCTTCCACAACTATTCACGATGATTTAGGTCACAAACGGTTGCTTTATGAACGTTTGGGTATTCAAGAATATTGGGTAGTGAATGCTTATACCGCAGAAGTATTTGCCTTTGCGATCGCCGATGGTCGCAGTGGTAGAATTACGCGATCGCAAGTTCTCGAAGGCTTAGAAATTGCCATAGTCGAAGAAGCCTTACAGCGTAATCATGCTGATGAAGATGATGGTGCGATCGCGCGTTGGCTATTACAGACTTTTGCGAAACCCTAATCTATGATTTAATCCATGACAAACAGTGATCCTTTACAGCAAGCGCTGAAGCAATATTTTGGTTATGAAACTTTTCGGGCGGGACAGCGCGAAATTATTGAAGCAAATATGGCAGGGCGCGACACCCTAGCGATCATGCCAACTGGGGGCGGTAAATCGATTTGTTTTCAACTTCCAGCTTTGCTCAAAACTGGCGTAACCATTGTCGTGTCGCCATTGATAGCACTAATGCAAGATCAAGTTACGGCGTTGAAAGAGAACGGTATCGGCGCAACTTTTCTGAATAGTACGCTGACTGGAAGAGAAAGTAATCAGCGATCGCAAGCAATTTTAAATGGAGCGATTAAATTAGTTTATGTGGCTCCTGAACGCTTATTTGCCGAGCAGTTTTTAGGATTTCTGAATATCATTAAAGGTAAAATGGGGATCGCGGGATTTGCAGTCGATGAGGCGCATTGTGTATCGGAGTGGGGACATGATTTTCGTCCAGAATATCGTCAACTGAGTCGAATTCGGCAAATCTATCCAGATGTGCCAGTGATTGGCTTAACTGCCACCGCCACTGAGCGAGTTCGGGCAGACATTAGTCAACAATTGGAACTAAAGCAACCCTATGTCCATGTGGCTAGTTTCAATCGTTCTAATCTCTATTATGAAGTCGTTCCCAAGCAGGGTAACGAGCAAACTTATACAAATCTCTTGCATGAAGTCAAGCGCTTGCAAGGCTCAGGAATCGTCTATTGTCTCAGTCGTAAACGTGTCGATGAAATAAGCGATCGCTTACGTCAAGATGGTATCGAAGCGATCGCCTATCATGCAGGACTTGGAGCAAAGGAGCGCGAAGAAAATCAAACTCGCTGGATTCGTGATGATGTGCAGGTGATGGTGGCGACCGTTGCTTTCGGAATGGGAATCAATAAACCTGATGTGCGGTTTGTGATTCATTACGATTTACCAAAAAATATTGAAGGATATTATCAAGAATCTGGTCGCGCAGGACGCGATGGTGAAGACTCTCATTGTACTTTGTTTCTGGGTTATCAAGACTTAGAAACAATCAAGTATCTAATTGCTCAAAAAGTCGATCCGCACACCAATGAACCGCTAGAAGCAGAACAAAGGATCGCGCAACAACAACTCCGTCAAGTCGTTGACTATGCCGAGGGTACAGCCTGTCGCCGCACTATTCTCTTGCGATATTTTGGAGAGAGCTTTCAGGGTGATTGCAACAATTGTGATAACTGTCTCACACCGAAGCCAATGGAAGATTGGACAGTGGAAACTCAAAAGTTTTTATCTTGTATTGCTCGTGCAAAAGAGAGATTTGGCTCAGGGCATATCATCGATATTTTAAGAGGTTCTCTTAACAAAAAAGTATTGCAATATAATCATGAAAACCTCTCCACTCATGGCATTGGCAAAGATCGCAGTCTCGATGAATGGCGACAACTGGCGCGATCGCTAGTTCATCAAGGCTTGTTATCACAAACCACTGATGGCTATGGCATTCTCAAACTCAACGATCGCAGTTGGGAAGTGATGCGAAATCAACGCAATGTTTTATTACCGATTGAGCGTGATGCAACTCCTGCAACTGTTAGCGATCGCCCTAAAATTAGTGATGAGATTGGCGATCGCCCTATTGATATTAATATTCTCTTCGAGAGATTGCGACTACTCCGCAAAAATCTCGCCGATGAGCAAGCAGTGCCGCCCTATGTGATTTTTAGTAATGCGACTCTCAATCAAATGGCAGAACAGCAACCGACCACGCATCATGATTTTGCGAAGCTATCAGGAGTCGGCACAAAAAAATTAGAACAATATGCCGATTCATTTATAAGCATCATTCTTGAACATCATCAGCAATATCCACCTGCCGAAATAACTCAATCCACTAAAGTTCAGAAAGAACCAGTATCTAGTTCAAAACTATCAAAAGCAAGTACTCAGCGCGAAACTCTAGTCATGTATGAGAATGGATTAAGTGTCGATGAAATAGCACGCGATCGCCATCTCAAAACTGCCACAATTTGGACACATCTAGTGCAGCTAGTCGAGTCTGGCTATGCGATAAATTGCGATCGCTTAGTCACACCAGAGCGTCAATCGGTAATTTATGGCGCGTTAGAAGCGATCGGCGGTGATGGCTTACGCAATCTCTTTGATCATTTGCGTGAAGAATATACCTATGATGAAATCAAGATAATTCGCGCCATCTGGCAAAATGAAAAGGAACCTCTATAATTCCGCTATAATTGCAAATAATCTGAAACCTGTTATAAACTTATGCTTGTCAATACTCAAGTAGATAAATTAACTGAACCAGTAACCGATGTATCTCAAACACAAGTTGTGCTGAATCTATCTATTTCCTATTAGTCGCTTGTCGAAGTTATCACTAAGTTAGGACTTAATGAATTAATTCAATTAAAACGATCTCTTGACCTCCAAATTAATCATGCTTTTAAAGCCTATACAGGTGACGATGAGTTGATTTTAGATGAAATAAAAAATCAGCAGTTTATCTTGCAGGAACTCAAACCATTTACTAAGTATTCGGAGAAGGAAGAGATTGTAGAGGATTTTCAGCAGGCTTGGCATGAGGCTATGACTGGACAGGCGATTCCAGTATCTCAATTATGGGAAGAGATGTCTGAGCAATTTATTCAAATCCAGATTTCGCAGGTTTTTAGACAAAATCTCAAAACACTGGCAAAGAAAAACCGTAATATTCAGAAAGATGTTCCGCCAATTGTTGAACAGTTGTCAAGGGGAGAGGCGTTAGGCGATCGCTGTGAATACTTTGGCATATCACAACTAGGACAAGATATAATTAAGATAGTTGATTTACAAATCTTAAAGATTACTATATGAGTGAAGTTACTAATCCGCTCCTGATTGGCAAAGGGCTGCCACCATTTCCAGAGATTAAGCCTGAACAGGTTATTCCCGCGATCGCCCAACTACTCGAAGAAGCTAGCAATGGACTGACCGATCTCGAAGCCAACTTACAGCCGACATGGACAGGTTTGGTAGAGCCATTAGAACGCCTCACGGAGAGGATTGGTTGGGGTTGGGGAGCGATCGAGCATTTGCTTAGTGTCAAAAATAGTGCCGAATTGCGCGAAGCTCACAAGGTTGTGCAACCGAAAGTAATCGAATTTTTTAATCGCTTTAGTCAAAGTCAGCCAGTTTACAAAGCTTTTAAAGTGATTCACGCTTCATCTGATTGGGATAAACTCGAAGCTGCACAGCAAAGAATTGTCGAAGCGGCGATCCGTGATGCCGAATTATCAGGCGTTGGTTTAGAAGGTGAAGCGAAAGAGAAGTTTAACGCGATTCAAATGGAACTTGCTGAACTCTCCACTACTTTTTCTAATCATGTTCTTGATGCGACTAAAGCATTTAGCATGACGCTGACAAGTCCCGAAGAAGTGGAAGGTTTACCACCTAGTCTCCTAGCTCAAGCGGCTCAGGCGGCTCGACTCGATGGTGATGACAAAGCCACGCCAGAAAATGGTCCCTGGTGCATTACTCTCGACTATCCTAGCTATGTTCCATTTATGCAGCATAGTCGCCGCCGAGACTTTCGCGAAAAGCTTTATCGCGCCTTTGTCAGCCGCGCCGCTAGTGGTGAGTTTGACAATTCGCCATTGATTGATCGCATTCTAGTCTTGCGTAACCAAAAAGCAGAGTTACTCGGCTATTCCAGCTATGCCTCACTTAGTCTGGCTCGCAAAATGGCGACCGATGTCGATGCAGTTGAGAAATTACTAGAAGAATTGCGTCAGTCTAGCTACTCAGCCGCCGTTACTGAATTTGCCGAGCTAAAAGAATTTGCCAAAGAGCAAGGCTCTTCAACTTTAGGTGATCTCCAGCATTGGGATACTTCCTATTGGGCTGAGCGTCAGCGTGAAACTAAATTTAACTTCACAGTCGAAGAGTTGCGGTCTTACTTCGCATTGCCTCAAGTTTTAGAAGGATTATTTGCCCTAGTTAAGCGCTTGTTTGGAATTACCGTTGTGGCTGCTGATGGAACGGCTCCAATTTGGCATGAGGATGTGAGATTTTTTGAAATTCAGAACGAACTGGGGAAGGCGATCGCTTATTTTTATCTTGACCCTTACAGTCGTCCAGCCGAAAAGCGTGGCGGTGCATGGATGAATGACTGCATCGGACGCGCGAAAGTGATCGAATATGGTAAACCGATTACGCGCATTCCTGTTGCCTATCTCATCTGCAATCAATCGCCGCCTGTCGATGGCAAACCCAGCCTGATGACCTTTGGAGATGTGGAAACGCTCTTTCATGAGTTTGGACATGGCTTGCAGCATATGCTGACACAGGTTGACTATTCAGGAGCTTCAGGTATCAATAATATTGAATGGGATGCAGTGGAACTTCCTAGTCAATTTATGGAGAACTGGTGCTACGATCGCGCAACTTTGTTTGGTATGGCAAAACATTATGAGACAGGTGAAGCGCTTCCTGAGTCTTATTATCAAAAACTAATTGCTTCTAAAAACTACATGAGTGGTTCAGGGCTATTGCGCCAGTTACATTTCAGTCTTGTCGATATCGAACTCCATCACCGCTATCAGAGCGGCGGCGCGGAAACTGTCCTCCAATTGCGATCGCGTCTTGCGGAAACCACAATGGTAATGCCACCATTGCCCGAAGATAATTTCTTATGTTCTTTTGGTCATATCTTCGCAGGTGGCTATGCTGCGGGTTATTACAGCTACAAGTGGGCGGAAGTTTTGAGCGCTGATGCCTTTGCGGCTTTTGAGGAATCTGGACTAGAAGATGAACAGGCGATCGCATCCACAGGTCGCCTGTATCGCGATACTGTGCTTGCCTTAGGCGGTAGTAAACATCCTATGGAAGTCTTCAAGACTTTTCGCGGTCGTGAGCCAAGCACTGCACCATTGTTGCGTCACAGTGGTTTAGCAAAGGTTTAGAGCTTTAAAGGGTGAGCTTTGCTCACCCTTTAAGCCTTACACTAAATAATTATGATAGAAACTGCGCGTGAATTCCTCTCTCAAATTGATAATTATCCAGTCTCATCGAATCTGGAAAAATGCTTAGTAAATAGCGATCGCGCAATATTTATTCTGCATGATCAACTGAATCTAGATGTATTTCCTGTCGAATTACTAGCCCAAAAACCATTGCTAATCTTTGTCGAATCCCTTGCTTATGCAACAGTAATTCCGCATCACAGACAGAAATTAGTCTATATTCTTAGCGCTCAACGTCACTTTGCAATCGCCTGTTATCAACAAGGATTTCCTGTATTCAATCTATTTACAGAAGGTTCTCATGCAGATGGTTTGGCAGAGATTCTAAAGCAATATTCTAATATTGAATTAACCTATATGTCTCCATCTGAGTGGAATACACGATCGCAGATGGCAGAATTAAAAAATAAATTTGGCGATCGCATTAAAAGCATTTCTAACAACTTTTTTATCGCTGATGTTGATAAGTTCAAAACTAAAATCAAAAAAGGTTATCGCTTAGAAACTTTTTATCGAGAACTCCGCAAACAAACAGGCTATCTAATGGAAGATAGTCAGCCAATCGGCGGTAATTGGAACTATGACAAAGAGAACCGCAAAGCGCTACCCAAGACAGTCACAATCCCAGAAATAGATGAAGTCTCGCTAGATATAATTACCCAAGAAGTTATTGCATTAGTTCAAAATTATTTACCTAATGCTTTTGGTAAATTAGACAAATTTATCTATGCCGTAACCCGCGATCGTGCCCTAGAGTTAGCTCAATTATTTATCGAAACTCGCCTAGCCAATTTTGGAGCCTATGAAGACGCAATCAAGGTCGGTGAACCATTTCTATTTCATTCAGTGTTATCGATCTATCTCAATAATGGGTTACTGCTGCCACAAGAACTGTGCGAAATGGCGATCGCTGCTTACCAGCAAAATCTCGCGCCGCTAAATTCAGTAGAGGGATTTGTGCGTCAAATTTTGGGCTGGCGAGAGTATATTCGGGTTTACTACGAAGCTAAAATGCCAAAAGCAAGAGAGAGCAATCATTTTGAATTTAGCAATGATTTACCACAACTTTATTGGGATGGAAATACAGATTTGCTTTGCCTTAAAGACGCAATTAGTCACGTTCTCGACTACGGATACTCGCATCACATCCAGCGCTTGATGGTCTTAAGCAATTTCAGTAATCTCACCAACACCGACCCTCGTCAGCTAAATCGATGGTTCTGGCTTGCCTATGTCGATGCCTACGAATGGGTAGAACTTCCAAATGTACTAGGAATGTCCACCTTTGCTGATGGAGGGATATTAGCTTCTAAACCTTACGTTTCAGGCGGAAATTATATTAACAAAATGAGTAACTGCTGTTCTCAATGTAAGTATGACGTGAAGGAAAAAGTAGGCGAAACTGCCTGTCCATTTAATTATTTGTATTGGAATTTTGTTGATCAGCATCGCGAAAGCTTTGCTGAAAATGGAAGAGTTTCGTTAATGGTTAATTCTTATGATAAGAAACCTGAACATGAAAAACAAGAAATTCGTCAATCTGCGATTAATTTTATAAATGTCATCAGCTCTTAATTAAATTTTAAGCTTGTAAAAAATTAAACATTTATTAACTAATTGGCAGATTTCTTCTAGAATAGTATAATTTTTTGGAATGAAGTAAAAAAATGGAGAAAGTACATACCTTATTATAAGGTTATACTTTCCTAATAACCTCTGTATAACTTGTTTATAACCTTTAGACTTGATTCTTTTTAACTTTTTAGCAATCATATATGAACAATGATCATTAAATTGTTGTAAATCATATGAAAAATCAAAAGTAAATACAAAGTAAAAAGGTGGCTTTAGAGAGAAAATTGGTTAAGAAACTTGGTCGCTAGGCATCGCAAAGATTATCCGAGAACATGTTCTATTAGTATAAATTTATGACTTTTTCTAGTAAAGCCTTAGAATTTAAAGCACTCTCTTCATCAGTTCCCCAAGTTGACGAAGTAAGTTCAGAGTCCTCTAGTGAAAGGCATAATTCAAAGAATAAGTCTTCCAAACACTTGATTTCTCTAGTTGTCCCAGCTTACAACGAATCCGCTATCATTGAAAGCAACCTAAGCATCCTCTGTGATTATATGCAATCTTTAGAGGCTGATTATGAATGGGAGATGATTATTGTCAATGATGGAAGCAGAGATGAAACTCACACACAGGCATTAGCATTTGCTAAAAGCCGAGACAACATTATAGTACTTCACCACCGTATTAATTTTGGACTTGGACAAGCGTTGAGATATGGGTTTAAACATTCTCGTGGAGATTATATAGTTGTTGTCGATCTCGACTTGAGCTATTCCGCTGATCACATTGGTGAGATGTTAGATAGAATTATCAAAACTCAAGCTAGGATTGTTGTAGCTTCGCCATATATGCGCGGTGGTTCTATCTCCAATGTGCCTTGGCTGAGAAAGACTCTAAGTATTTGGGCAAATCGATTTCTATCCTTTACGGATAAGCGTAGCCTAGCAACATTGACGGGAATGGTCAGAGTCTATGATGCTAATTTTCTCAAGAAGTTAAACTTGCGATCAAAGGGAATGGAAATTAACCCAGAGATTATCCATAAAGGGAGGTTGTTGGGTGTGCGGATTGAAGAAATTCCTGCACATCTCTGTTGGCTTCCTCAAAAAGCAAAGCAGACGAAAAGAGCTTCTAGTATGAAAATTGCTCAGCATACCTTAGCCGTTCTTCTATCTGGTTTTTTGTTTAGACCTGTGATATTTTTTCTTATTCCTAGCTTGATCTTATTTTTGCTTTCTCTATATGCCAATTTTTGGGCGATCGCGCGTTCTTGGACAAACTATCAAGCACTAGCGCTGTCTGAACAGTTCCCCGATTTTGCCCATGCAGTTGCTATGGCATATGTTCAAGCTCCACACACATTTTTTATTGGTGGCATCACCTTGATTTTATCAGTTCAACTCTTTAGCTTGGGCATTTTATCGATGCAGAGCAAAAACTATTTTGAAGAAATTTTTCATCTTGGTTCTGCTATTTATGAAAACAATCAAAACACGGTAGAGACAAAGAATTGATAGCATTTTGCATCATTATTTCTATGTTTTTAAGCTTTAAAAGAAATTATATTTTTTCAAGGAGTATCAATTGTCATGCCTGAGTCCACCGCAACTATCATGAAGCCGATCCAACTACCTTCTGATCAAGACTCATCTGGAAGAACTCTTGGAGATGAAGAGATTAAATTACTTTCCGAAGTGATTCGTAGTGGTACGCTTACCAGCACTAAAGGCGAGTTTGTCAAAGCTCTAGAAAGTCAGTTCGCTGAATTGATCGGTGTCAAATATGCCTATGCTTGTTCTTCGGGTTCTGGAGCGATTCATACGGCGATCGTAGCGATCGATCCTGAGCCAGGTGATGAGATCATCACCACTTCCATTACTGATATGGGTGCTTTAACACCGATCCTTTATCAGGGCGCGATCCCAGTGTTTGCCGATGTTGATCCCAAAACATGGAATGTTACAGCGGAATCAATCAAGGCTTGTTTAAGCGATCGCACTAAAGCAATTATTGTTACGCATCTGTTTGGCAATCCTTGCAACATGACCGAGATTGTCGAGCTAGCAGCATCGCGCGGCATTCCCATCATCGAAGACTGCGCTCAATCTTTTCTCGCTGAACACAATGGGACTAAAGTTGGCGCGATCGGTTCAATTGGCTGCTTCAGTTTGCAACAAGGCAAACACATCACCACTGGAGAAGGTGGAATTGTCACAACTAATGACGAAGCTTTTGCAAGGCGGATGTTTTTATTTGTAAACAAAGCATGGGGATATGGCGATGCTCAGCCCGATCATTACTTTCTCGCTCTCAATGGTCGGATGTGTGAGTTGCAAGGAGCCGTGGCGGTCGCGCAACTTGCCAAACTAGAAGGAATCATCAAGAAACGTCAAGTTGCTGCTGATAAATTGACTGCCAAACTACAAGGTTTAGATGGCATTTCGACACCGCTGATTGATCCTCGTAATACTCATGTTTATTGGAAATATTGTCTGAGTGTCGATAGCCAGAAAATTACTGATGGAGCGGTTGGTTTGGCAAAGAATTTAAAACCGAGAGGTATTTTTTCGGCTCCACGCTATATCCAGAAGCCAGCTTTTATGTGTGAAGTATTCCAGAAACAACGTACATTTGGGAACTCACGGTTTCCTTTCACTTTGGCTCGACCTGAAGCTGTTGATTATGATTCCGCCCATTTTACGGGTACTTATGCTGGCTTAGAGTCAGTTCTAGTTCTACCCTGGAACGAAATGTATACCGATGAGCATATTGATTATATTGCGAATGCAATCCATGAAGCTGTAACTGAATTGAAAATCAATTAAACCTAACCCAGAAGCGGCAACTGCCACTTCTGGGTTAGGTTTAATTATGGAGAGAAATATCATGACAAACAAAAAATTGAGATTTGGATTAGTTGGTGCAGGTGCGATCGCGCAATCTTATATCCAAGCATTTGAAAGTACAGATATCGCCGAACTGGTAGCGATCGCTGATGTAGATTTAAACAGAGCGCAATCTTCAGCAGAACTTTTGGGCTGTCAGGGTTTCTCGTCTTATGAGGCAATGTTCAATGAAGTTGAGATTGATGCAGCGATCGTTTGTACTCCGCCGATTACGCATTTAGAAGTCTGCCGCTATTTACTAGAGCGCAAAGTCAACGTTCTCTGTGAAAAACCACTGAGTGTTAATTCAGCTAGTGCTAAGTTGATGGTTGCAGCTGCCAAAGATGCAGGTGTAATCTTGACTATGGCTTCTAAGTTCCGTTATGTCGAAGATGTGATCCGTGCTAAACAAATTGTCTCGTCTGGAATATTAGGCGAAATCGTTTTATTTGAGAATGCATTCACAGGTCGTGTGGATATGAGCAAGCGCTGGAACGCACAGCCCCAAATTAGCGGCGGCGGCGTTCTGATTGACAATGGCACGCATTCTGTAGACATCATGCGTTATTTTCTGGGTTCTCTCGCTGAGATTCAAGTCGTTGAAGGTAAGCGCATTCAAGGCTTAGAAGTTGAAGATACCGTCCAGATTTTTGTTAAGAGTGCTAGTGGTGTGCGCGGCAACATCGATCTCTCTTGGAGTATTAACAAAGAGCTAGATAGCTACATCCGCATCTATGGCTCTCAAGGTACGATTTCGGTTGGTTGGAAGGAGTCAAAATATCGTCAATCTTCTAGTTCTGAATGGGTGGTATTTGGTAAAGGTTATAACAAAGTCCAAGCGTTTCGTAGTCAAATTGAGAACTTTACCAAAGCTATTAAAGGTGAAGAAACTCTTCTAATTACGGCTGAAGATGGACTTGCCTCAGTAGAAGCGATCGAGGCTGCATATGCGGCGATGCGACAGGTTAGTTGGACAGCGATCGCTCATCAAAATAATTACGCGGCTCAAGCCCACGCATCTCAAGCTAAAGAGATTGAGATGCGTGGGCGGGAAATAAGCTGATGGCAGTGCGTATTCATGCTTCGGCAATCATTGAAGATCACGTCAGCATTGGTGAAGGTAGTTCCATTTGGGACAACGTTCATATTCGGCATTCGACTCAAATTGGAGAAGAGTGCATCGTGGGCGAAAAGACTTACATTGCCTATGGTGTAAAGATCGGCGATCGCGTCAAAATTAATGCCTTTGTATATATCTGCAACGCGGTCACGATTGAAGATGGCGTAATGATCAGCGCAGGTACGATTTTTACTAATGATCGCTTTCCTAGAGCCACCACTAGCGATCTCAAGCAATTGCGCGACTCTGACCCTGATCAGCATACTTTGCCGACCCTCGTGCAGGCTGGCGCAACTATCGGCGCGGGCTGTACGATTGGTAATGATTTGACGATTGGTCGCTTTGCGATGGTTGGCATGGGTTCGCTCGTTACTAAGTCTGTGCCTGACTTTCATTTAGCGATCGGGCATCCTGCTAAGTCAGTTGGTTGTGTCTGTCGCTGTGGTCAGTTACTTATGCGATTCTCGCCTGATGCAACAATTACTAATAAGCCAGAAATTACTTGCTCAGCCTGTGGTTTAAAATACGCGATCGCCAATCAAGAAGTTATCGAGCTAACCCCACCCATTTTAAATTAGATGAAATTATCTGCGTTTCAAGAAAGCTTACATAGTTTAAAGAGACTGAGTCGAAATGATATTTTCGCCCTAATTGTTATTACTCTAATAGGTTTAATTCACTTATCTTTTCCATTTGATGGAGATCAAGCTCTCTTTATAACTGGCGCATCAAAAATAGATCAGGGTGGAGTTCTATATCGAGATTTTTGGGATTTAAAACAGCCTGGAATATACTGGTTTTATTTCCTAGCAGGAAAGCTATTTGGGTTTAACGAAATAGGAATCCATACCTTTGAGTTAATCTATATGCTAACTTTCTCTACTGTTTTATTGCTTACTTTAAAAAATTATTATAAGTACTCATTCATATCAAGTTGCGTACCAATCTTAACGGTAGGAATATATTATACTGCATCTGGAACAAGGCATCTTACTGAAGTAGAAGCATTGGTTGGATTCCCAATGTTTTTAGTATTTTGGTTTGCATATAAATCTTCTAAGTCGGATAGTTATGCTAAGCAACAATTATTTGTGTCAGGTTTTATTGGGGGAATTGTTCTTCTATTTAAATTACTATTTCTTCCTATAATATTATCTTTTTGGATAATCACATTAATTGATGCAGTAATCAGGAAAAAGCAACCATTAGAAATGCTTTTTAAGAATTTTATATTACTTGCTATTGGGATTTCTATACCTTTACTGGTTACTGTTATCTACTTTGCAAGATTAGACACACTGAATTTATTATATCAAACTTTTATTGAATATCCTCCACGCATTTTTCGAGAGATACCTCACGCTGAAATCAGCAGATTGATTGAAAGTGCAAAATGGTTTATTACAAACTATTCACCAATCTTAGTACTAGGTATAATCGGTATATATAATACCTTTAAACGCTTCTTTAAACGCTCAATAGATTTAATTGCAGTTTATCTTATTTCTTGGATAACAACTGGGCTTATAGTGATTTTATTGCAGCGACAATCTTGGTGGTCACCTCATTTTCAGCTGCTTTTTGTCCCGCTAGGAATTTTTGCTGCAAAGGGAATTGAAGTCTATTTGCAAAGATTTAAAAACTGGAATTTACTTAAGTCTTCATCCTATATATCTGTCCTATTTGTGATTAGTTTATTGCCTTTATTTATCTTTCCACTAAAAAGTTTATCAGTTAAAAACTTTATCTTTATTAAAGAAAATTTTGCTTTGAATACGGAGCAACAATTTACTTATAAAGATAAACTCAGTCATGGAACTTACGATTCAGTATATGAAGAAGTTGTATTTTTAAAAAAAGCTAATAGCTTACAGGGTGACATATATGTCTGTGGTAATCCGCTTTATTACTTTATTTCTGGTCGGAACCAAGCTATTCCTATAAATGGATGGGCTTTAGAATTGTTGCTGCCTGAGCAATGGATACAGCTTAATAAGCAACTTTCTGATAGTTTACCTGTATACATCTTTATTTCAGTAGATTATTATAAATTAATTACACAACAGCACTCTCAAGAATTCCAAGTTCTTAAAAACTATCAAGTTCTACATGAAAGCAAAAAAGGAACTTGGTACTCCATAATGTGATTATTTTTGCCTTCTATAATTCATGGGAGCCTAGATTGAACGAACATACCAATGTATTGATTAAAGAATTTTATCTCAAAAGTACAAACTTCAAAATCGTGAAAGAAAAAGAATTTCAGAAGGTAGCAGATTTGATAAATCATAGACCGAGAAAATCTCTTGACAACCTTACCCATTACGAAGTATTTTTTTTACTTCATCAGATCCTATTACATTTTATCCTTGAATTGGCAATGTTTATCATAATATTTTACTTTGACTGTAGTATGTACATAGTTGAGGATACCGAAAATCTTAGACAACTAAAATCAACTTTTTAATTAGTATTTGTAGTTAATTAAACATATATCTAAAGCTATTACAAAATTCTCAAATTTTGTGTAAAAATCAATTAAAATATTATATGAATTGGAATATAAACCTATAAATATGATTAATGTAGACTCTTAGTTGCTTGATATTTTTTACCTAAGCAAGTAAATAATTCTTTCAATAACTTTTCCTTTATATGTCGCAAAGTATATGTCACAAAAATCTGGGCATTGGGGCATCATAGGTGGTGGCATCTTAGGGATGACGCTTGCACTCCGTTTAGCTCAACAAGGCAAGCAAGTTACCTTGTTGGAGAGTAGCGATCGCTTGGGTGGTTTGGCAGATGCTTGGCAGTTAGGCGATATTGTTTGGGATCGCCACTATCACGTTACTCTGCTGTCCGACACGCATTTGCGATCGCTACTGACCGAGCTAGGCTTAGACCATGATATGCAATGGGTTGAGACCAAAACAGGTTTTTACAATGATGGCAAGCTCTATTCGATTTCTAACGCGATCGAGTTCTTACGCTTTTTTCCTCTAAATCTAATTGATAAATTACGTTTTGCGTTCACGATCATCTATGGTTCCAAAATCAATGACTGGAGAAAACTGGAAAAAATATCTGTAACTGACTGGCTAACGCGATGGTCAGGAAAACATACCTTTGAGAAAATTTGGTTGCCATTGCTGCGCTCAAAGCTCGGCGAAAACTATAAAAAAGCATCCGCATCATTTATTTGGGCAATTATTGCTAGATTATATGCAGCAAGGCGTACGGGCTTAAAAAAAGAACTATTTGGTTATCTGCCTGGTGGATATAACCGAATGCTCGATCGCTTTGCTGACCTGCTCACAAAGTCTAATGTGACGATCAAACTGAATTGCAAAATTTACAATGTCGAATCACTAGAATTAAATAATAGAAATGTTGTTAATAATAATGTTGTTAATAATATTGTCAATGTTGAACTTGACGATGGCTCTTATGCCGAGTTTGATCGCGTTGTCCTGACTGTCCCTGCACCCATTGCCGCAAAAGTTTGCTCTGGGCTGTCAGAAGATGAACTGAGTCGGCTCAATGATATCGAATATCAGGGCATCATTTGTGCTTCGGTACTGCTCAAAAAGCCGATTTCCAAGTTTTATGTCACCAATATTACTGATACTTGGGTTCCATTTACAGGTGTAATCGAAATGTCGGCTTTAGTTGATCGCGCTCAGTTTGGTGGTCATGCTCTAGTTTATTTACCGAAATATGTCGTCCCTGATGATCCTGCTTTTGAATTAAGCGATCGCGAGCTAGAAGAGAAATTTATTCAGGCTCTAGTGCATATGTACCCTCGCTTTGAACGCAGTGATGTGCTTTGTTTTCAGGTTTCTAGAGTACGTCATGTATTAGCGATCGCGACACTTAACTACTCTGAGCGATTACCCCCGATTAAAACTTCTATCCCAAATGTGTATATCCTCAATTCTGCTCACATTCTTAATGGAACTTTAAATGTAAATGAAACCATTCAACTAGCCGAGAAAGTAGCGGCAAACATGGAACTATAGTTATATCAAATCACTTTTCTATTAACTTCAACTAGTCCAGAAATAAAATTCAAAAGTAAAATTATGGTAAGTTCAAAATCCCAGTTAATTAGCGCTAAGAATTTACCACGTCCAAACTTGAAATGGGTTGACCAAATGAAAGCGATCGCGCTTATTTGGATTGTAATTACCCATTTCGTTGAGCATATATACGGAGGAGCCGCAATGGGCAATCCTTCAGCTAATTGGGCTACATTAAATGAACGAATATCTCAAATATATCCTTTAATTGGTAATGGAATTTGGGATATTCCTCTTAATCTATTACGTTATGTTGGATGGACAGGAGATCAAGGAGTTCAAATATTTTTGATACTGAGTGGCTTTGGCTTAACTTGGGGACTGATTAAACACCATGATTATCCAAAAATACAACTATGGGACTTTTATAAACGACGCTTGGCGCGTATATACCCAATATGGTGGACAGTTCACCTACTCTTTATCGGACTGTGGATTGTCACAGGTAAAGGCTTACAACTTGGCACGCCAACTTTTCTAAGTTTTCTTGGCATTCGATTTACTGAGAGTTTACTCTACTATTTTTCTCCAGCTTGGTGGTTTTTTGGACTGTTACTTCAGCTTTACTTACTTTATCCCTTCCTATGGAAATGCTTACATAAAATAGGTGCGTTGCAATTTCTGATCCTAAGTTGCACAATTGCATTTATTATTCGTGCGATCGGACTATTTTACTTTGTTTCTTATTTAGATGCATGGAGTCGCGGCGCAATTTTTATTACACGACTACCCGAATTTACACTAGGAATGTGCTTTGCTATATGGCTATACAAATATCCTAGAACAATCGATAAAAAGTTGCGTTCCCCGCTGGCGATAATTCTCGCCTTAGGATTCTATATTTTGGGAACATTATTATCATTTACTTTAGCAGGAATGATATTCGCGCCCTTTATTTTAGGGATTGGGGCTTTCATAATTTTCTACAATCTTTTAGAGAAAAAGCTGGGAAGCATAGTTCCCATAAACTATGTACTCAAATGGACTGGAAAACATTCCTACTCGATTTATCTAATTCATCATCCACTTATTTTTATTTTCCTACCTAGTGGGTTAATAATAGACTGGCAACGAATTACCTTGGGTACTTTTGAAGCTTTATCATTAACACTCATTGGAGCTTTATTTCTAGAATGGATAATTAGTAAACTATCTTCATTAATAACATATTGGTATTCAAATAGAAAAGCGGAACAAGCAACAAATAGTAACTCCCAATCTTTGAAAGTATCAACTGTAGAAGGTATGAGAACTATCACGAAAGTAGCTTTAATTGCATTTTTATGGATCACTTTAGTCAACCGTGGCACGCTTGGTAGCATAGATACAGCTTTACGAGCAGATATGTCTCACGCATGGTGGACTGGAACCGCAGAGGTTGCATCAGACTACAAACCAGTAGTTCAAGGAGATGTTAGGGCAGGAGTTATTGGCAAAGACGGTAGAAGATATATATCATGGGATTTAGGGCAGTCAATATTGATGTTACCGAGTGACTGGATCGGCACACAAATCCATAAATTGATACCAGCAGAATCAGAGACCAAATTACGTCATACTGTTATTTCTTATTTAACTTTTGTTCCGTTAAATGTTGCAGCTATAGTTGCTTGTTATTGGCTAATCACTCTTTTTGGCTTTCAGGAAAAAACTGCTGGATTAGCAAGTATTGTTTGTTTACTTTGTACGACAATTCTGCACTATTCTCAAGAGCATCAACAAGTAAATCAAGTGTTACTATTTGTTCTAATTGGATATGCATCAGCGCTTACTTATGTAAAAACTTATGTAAAGAAAGATTTAAAACAAGACAAAACTTACTTTGTGGTATTGAGTGGATTAGCAGCTAGTGCAGCTTTTTTAATTAGAATGAGCAGTGCCATTCATGCTGTAACTATCTTGTTGTTTTTATTAAGCTGTCTAGCTTTACAAAAACGGGCTAAAGTTGATTATCTAAAAGCTACAGGTTTATGGGTAATGGGATTTTTACCTTTAAGTTTATTAGTCGGTATTTTAAATTATTTTCGTTATGGTAATTTTTGGGATTTTGGACAAAAAATAGCTGTAGAACAATTAGCTACTGATCCGATTTGGCAAGGTGTTCCTGCGCTTCCTGCTAACTATCCTTTAGTTTATTCACCTGATGTCGGTATCTTAGGAGTATTGTTCTCTCCAGCTAAAAGTATTTTTATTTATGATCCTTTACTACTGCCGTGTTTAGGCATAGCATGTTTGTTTTGGAGAAAACTATCACCTTATATCCAGTGCTATCTTATTGCTAATATTGTCAATCTTGCTGGGCATATTGTATTAACTAGCCGATATTTATACTGGGCTGCTGACGATTCTTGGGGCGCTAAGTATCAACTTACATCAGTCCATCTTTTGATTATTCCTATGGTTGCATTTTTGATTCATAAATGTTTGATTAAGAGTTTAGTTAAGAAGAACTTAATTAAACTCTTAATTACTCGACTTTTTCAGGGCATTCTTGCGATCGCCTTGATTGTGCAGATAGCTTCGATATCATTACATTATGGTGTTGAAATTGTTCAAGCTGAGGGTATGTCTGATCAAGTAAGATTTAAGCAATTTCGTTTAGGACAACGTTTTACAAATATTGCTTGCCAGTTCAACCATACTTTTACAGAGCGTTGTGTTAAAAACGCAACTTTGATTCCATTTAGAGCTAATCCTAAGTTTTTCCTAGTATTATGGAATTTATTACTTGTTTCGGCGGTATTAGCAACAGCTTGGTTTGTTTCCATAATGTGTAAATCTCCTAAACTCGCAACCTAATCTAATCGTTCTTAAAAGCAGCCTTTAAAAGCAAAAAGCATGAAAACAAACAAACTACCGATCGCTAGTCTTTCTCTTGATCTTGACAATCAATGGTCTTACATGAAAACACATGGAGATGCGGGTTGGGAGTCATTTCCTTCTTATTTAGATATTGTGGTTCCGCGGGTACTAAAATTTTTAGAAGAACGGAAAATCAAGATTACTTTTTTTATTGTCGGGCAAGATGCAGCGCTAGAAAAAAATCATGTAGCACTTCGCTCTATTACTGACGCAGGACATGAGGTTGGCAATCATTCTTTTAAGCACGAACCCTGGCTGCATCTTTATTCTGAAGAAGATGTGCATCATGAATTAGCGATCGCTGAAGAACATATCGAAAAAGCAACAGGTATTTGTCCGACTGGGTTTCGCGGACCTGGATTTAGTCTGTCCTCGACTGTGTTACGCGTCTTGACTCAGCGTGGTTATGAATATGATGCTTCGACATTTCCGACATTTTTAGGACCACTGGCGCGGGCTTATTACTTCATGACCAGTAAACTCACTCCTGAAGAGATGGAAAAGCGTAAAGGTTTATTTGGTAAATTTCGAGAAGGTTTTCGACCGCTTAAACCTTATAAATGGAAGTTGATGGGTGATTTGATCGAAATCCCTGTAACTACGATGCCTATTTTTAAGCTGCCGATTCATGTGAGTTATCTACTCTATCTCGGTGTTTTTTCACCAACTATCGCTTTACTTTATTTTCGATTTGCGATCGCCTTATGTCGGCTTATGCGAGTTCAGCCATCTCTTTTGTTGCATCCACTAGACTTTATGGGTGGCGAAGATGTCTCTGAACTAGCATTTTTCCCTGCCATGAATCAGCCTAGTTATAAAAAAATGGCGATGGTTGGTAAGGTCTTACAAATTCTGTCAGAGCATTATGCGATCGCGCCCATGTCTCACCATGCCGCAGCGATCAAGCAATGTCAAGCCAAACTCTCTTCAGTTAAGCCACATTTTTATCATCAGGTTACTAATTAATATGTTCGATCGCAATTTACTTTTACTTTTAGCCATATCTCTAGTAACGACTGGTGGACATATTCTATTTAAAAAAGGCGCAGTTTTAATCAATGTCGATAATATCCTTACTTGGATAAATCCTGCCTTGATTATGGGCTTATTTTTCTACGCGATCGGGACTCTACTATGGGTGTTTGCCCTGCGATTTATTCCACTTTCTAAGGCTTATCCATTTACTTTTTTAACTTTTATTCTCGTTACCCTTTTCTCGGCTTTCTTTTTAGGTGACAAGATCACTAATTGGTATGTTGCTGGTATGGGACTGATTTTTGCAGGTTTGGTCTTAACATCTTTAGAACTATAAGAAAGATAGAGCGCAAAGCGCCCTATCTTTCTTATTGCCACATCCAGAGAGGCATTCCGCTGGTTTCGGCTTCAAATTGTAGCCGCGCGATCGCACTATCTGACCCACCCGGCAAGAATTTACTGGCAAAAGATTTGGGAGGCTTGATCGTAAACACTTTGGTGTTTTTAGGATCGAGTCCGACCAGTTCCGCCGCATACACTCTGGCATCTTCTTCAGTGCCAACGCGATCGACTAGACCGAGTTGGACTGCTTGCTCGCCTGTAAATACGCGTCCATCAGCAAACGATCGCACTGTGGCGGGACTGAGTTTACGACCCTCGGCAACGGTCTCGACAAATTGGTTATAGCTGCTGTCGATTAGCGATTGTAAGATCACTCTTTCTTCGGGAGTGATTTCGCGATCGAAAGAGAGAATATCTTTGTAAGCGCCAGATTTAATGACTTTAAAAGAAACTCCAATTTTTTCGAGTAATTTCTCGATATTGTTTCCGCGTAAAATCACGCCAATGCTACCTGTAATTGCGCCAGCATTGGAAATTATGTAATCTGCACCCACGCCGATATACACACCGCCACTTGCCGAGATATTGCCAAAACTAGCGACTACTTTGATATTTTTGGCGCGGATACGTTTAAGGGCGGCATAAATTTCTTGAGAGTCTCCAACTGTGCCACCTGGGCTGTCGATGCGGAGGAGCAGGGCTGGGAATTTTTGTTCTTCAACAAATTCAAGCGCTTCAAGAACGCGAGTCCTTGTACCTGACCCGATCGCGCCTGTGATTTCGATACGAGCGATTTTTTTGCGAAACTTGCGTTTTAGAAAGCCGAACATTCAGTTATTAGTATTGATATTGAGATTGACTTTTACT
>JANXUJ010000088.1 GCA_025356295.1 Cyanobacteriota bacterium | reverse complement strand
TTGGCTTTGAGAAAACATGTTTTCTCAAAGCCAAACTCTCAAAAATTAAGCTCTCAACAAACCACGTTTTGGACCATGAATCGGGTCTTCAACGATGATGGTTTGTCCTCGGCTTGCACCTAGAGAGATAATGGCGATGGGAATTTCCATCAAATCCGCAAGAAACTTGAGATAGTCTTTTGCTTCTTGTGGCAAATCTTCTACATTTCTACATTCGCTAGTTGATCGCTGCCAACCAGCCAGCTTTGTGTAGATCGGGATCGCTCGCGCAAAGGCACGAGCATCGCTAGGAAAGTCGCGTACGACTTGACCATCGAGTTCATAGGCAGTACAAACTTTGATTTCCTCAAGCTCATCGAGTACATCAAGTTTGGTGACCGCAAGGCAGTCAAGTCCATTAATCCGCACTGCATAACGACCGATTACGCCGTCAAACCAACCACAACGGCGCTTGCGTCCTGTGGTTGTGCCAAACTCAGCGCCGCGATCGCCGATGTGATTACCAGTTTCATCATGTAACTCGGTCGGGAAAGGTCCTTCACCCACGCGAGTTGTGTATGCCTTAGCAACGCCAATCACGCGATCAATACAAGTTGGTCCCACACCTGCACCAATGCAAGCACCGCCTGCAACTGGGTTTGAGGATGTTACATAGGGATATGTGCCATGATCGAGGTCAAGCAATGTGCCTTGTGCGCCTTCAAACAAAATGTTACGACGCTCACGGATGGCGGCATCGATTTTGAGTGAAGCGTCAACCACATGCGGACGCAAGCGATCAGCATAGCCGCGATATTCTTCGATGATCGCTTCGACATCTAGGGGTTCTAGATTATAAAGCTTTTGCAAAACAATGTTTTTCTGCTCGATCGCCCAACGTAGCTTTTTGGGCATCCGTTTTTCGTCCATCAGATCGATGATCCGAATCCCGACACGCTCAGATTTGTCGGCATAAGTCGGACCAATGCCTCGACCTGTTGTGCCGATCTTATGTTCAGCGCGCTGAATTTCAGCCGCGCGATCAAGTTCACGATGGTAGGGCATCGTGACATGGGCGGTTTCAGAAATAAATAGGTTGTCTGTCGATATACCCAAATCTTTGAGTCGATCCACTTCTTCGAGAAGCACTTTCGGATCGATCACTGTGCCATTGGCAATGATACATTCCGTTTTGGGATACAGGATTCCCGAAGGAATCAGATGTAGCTTAAAAGTGCGATCGTTGACGACGACCGTATGTCCTGCATTATTACCGCCTTGATAGCGAACGACGACATCTGCGGAGCGACTAAGCAAATCTGTGATTTTGCCTTTACCTTCGTCGCCCCACTGCGCCCCAATAACGATTACATTAGCCAAGAGTCTTTATACTCAATCAATAAAATCTCACAATCATCTATCATCGCAAAGGTTTGTGTTATTTGTCAATATCTACAACAGCTTTTTCAAGATTTGTTTTAGTTTGCCTTTTAGTTTGTCATAGTGAATAAAATTATTTTTATCAAGCGATCTCCATACATTTCTTGCAACTCTCGCTTGAGTTTGTTAAGTATTGGCTTAACGCTTGTCAGGGTAATACTCATGGGAATGGGAAACCTCCATGTCTAGTAATGATCTGATCAATGTCATTCATAATCTCAATGGTTTCGCCCAAGATAGAAATAATGTTTTGATAATGAACGAGGTTGTCAAAACTGAGTTCGCGTCCTTTGCGGTCTTTGAGCCATTTCTGACAAACTTGATAGCCGCCGATGTAGAAGTTCCAAATGTGGTTGGGGATGTTGGTGAAATACTGCTGGTCATTAATCCAGATTTGTTGTTGGGTTTCGTTGTATTTGACTTGCTCGACAAGGTTTGAGCCATCAATAGGATAGCTGCTAATTTCTGCGCCTGTTTCTTTCATCAGGTGGAGTTGTACGAGTCTGTCGCCTGTGGTGGCTAGTTCCCAAAATAATTTTTTGTTGCTAGTTAGGGGTACTCGCGGAAAGTCCATTTTGAGAAACTCGGCGTAACGTTGGCGATAGGTTGGGGAGTGGAAGGTGGCATAAATGTAATTAAAGATGTCTTCTGGTGCAAAGGTTTGGATTTGATCGCCTTTACCATCTGGGGAAAATTCTAAGCTGAGTTTTTCGGAGAGTTCGTTAATAAATTCTGGTGCTAGGTTTGGGCGGCGAGTATTAAAATTCTCTTCTTTTAAAATCGTATTAGTTGGGTAGAGATAGAGTGGAAAAATATACACTGAAGCATTAGCTGTTTCGAGTACATGAAAGTCTATAGGACAATCTCCCACAAATGTATGCTGTATTGATTCAGCTTTGATTTGTCTATTTACAAGTAATGCCAAGTTATTATCGATTAATAAGTGTTGCATAACCCCTTGTCTTGGAAGTTCAACAACATCTTCATGATGATAATAATCTCTTTTGTCAAACGGACGATATAAACATTTAATGAAATAATTCTCCCATTGAACGTTATTAGACAAAGATTTTCTACTTCTATTAATATCCCAATCTCTTGTGGTTTTGATGTCGTATTTATCACAAATGTCATTGTCAGAAGTACTTAGATTTCTAAAATCCTCTATTTTCTTACGAAGAATTTCAAAATCAAAATCAATAACAAAATGATCTCTGTGAGTTTTTACACCTGTTGAATTAACAGGCATAATATCAACTACTTTCCATCCGCTCTCATACTCTGGTAACAAATCTACATTTCTATCTTTAAAAAGATAAAAACTTGCATTAGGATTTATAACTTTCCACTCTGTAGAATTAATATCATTTTCATCTAACCAATGATATTTACCACCAACTAATTCTTTATTTTCTTTAACCTCTCTAAGACCCCACAAATCAGCATGATAAACCTTAGCTAAATCTTGCTGACTATCTTGATACTTGATAAAAAATGCGATCGCTACTCCTTGCTGAATATCAAACACATTTTGATCGGGTGAACCATCGGGACAAACTTCTTTTTTCTTGCTATTCCCATGCAAATCTAAAACATAAATCTCATCAAAAGTCTGCATCAAATTTTGACGCATCCCCCGAAAAGTTGGATTATCCAAATAGCCATGATTCGTAATTAACGCCACAACCCCATAACCAGTTTCTGCTACTCGATGCTGAGCAAAGCGAATAAACTTCACATAATCATCTAACAAACCTTTAGGATTTCTTTCTCCTAATGGCTTTCCATCCACATGATAATAATCCTTAACCAAATTCACAATCCAAGGATCAGTATTCATCGACTCATAGGAATAGGGCGGATTGCCCAAAATCACCATTACAGGCGTATCTTGCTTAACCCCTTTCGCCGCCTCTGCCTCATCCCGAATGCGATTCATAAATCCATCCGCCGCAGGAATTTGAAAACCTTCCTGTAAAGTATTCGTCAAATAAATCCGCAAACGCTCCTCCGAACTAAAGTCATAACCAGTTTCTTGAAGCTGTAACCCCAACTTCATGTGCGCCACTGTATAAGGAGCCATCAGCAACTCAAATCCAAACAAACGCGGCAACAAATGCTGACTCACATAACCCGACCACATTCCCTTCTGATTCTTGAAACTCTCATAAATATGCTCAATCACCCGATGCATAAATGTCCCAGTCCCCACCGCAGGATCGAGAATTAAAACCTGATGCGACTCAATTGTTCCCGCACCCTTAGGATTAGGAACTTGAATCTTCTTTGCATCCGCCAACCCCTTCTTAATCCCAAACTTCTCCTTAAGAATATAGTCCACACTCCGCACAATATACCCAACCACAGGCTCAGGCGTATAGTAGACCCCGCGTGACTCGCGCATCTTTGGGTCATATTCTGCCAAGAAAGTCTCATAGAAATGTACTACAGTATCTTCACGGCGATCGCGTTTACCAAAGTCGCTCAAAATTGCTGACATATCGGTTTGCTGCAAAATACTCGCCAACGTATCCACCGCCCAAGTAATGCGATCGTCCAGTTCTGAACCCGCAATCTGATTAAAAATACCCCGCAAAAATGGATTTGTTTTGGGTAAGCGAAAACCCGCCGTCTCCCTTGAGAAAAAATTCACCTGATCCGTATTGCAACGCGCCGCAAACAAGCCATAGCAAATCGTTTGAGCATACATATCCGCAAACTGCTCACCTGTCAAATCGCGAATCAACACCGCCCGAAAAGACTCTAACTGTTGTCGCAACATCCCACCGCGATCGCTATCATTCAAAGCCGTATTAATAGCATCCCTGATCAACTGCGCCAAAGCCGCCATCCTTTTCGCTAAAGCCTTTGGTGTTGTTACTTGCACAACCTTTGTCAGCAAAAACTGTCGCAATAATTGATCGACTTGTAAAATTCCCTCAGGATTAGCTTTAATCTTCTTTTGCTTATCAAGCGTAGCAATCGAAGCTGATAGTCGTAACTCCCCTTCCACATACCAGCGAAATTCTAAATAATCCGTTAAAATCAAATTCCCTAAAGCCTGAAAATAACGTTTCATTTGCCCCGTCTTTTCAACTCCTTTCAAAGGAATCCCAATATCTTTCGCTTCTATATGTCCAATCTCTAAAGCCCCCTGACTAATCAAAAAATCTGGCGCACCGCATTTAATCCGTTTTGGCTCATTCACTGCCTGAATCGAATTATCCAATGATTCCATCAACTTCTGCAAAGCAGGACGATAGGTATGCTCCGTCGCATTTCCTTTATGATAAATTTGCGTTACCTCTTGCAGATAAGCTTGAATTTGATCTGTCATTGCCTAATTTCTAAGTAACTCGATCGCCGACTCGGCGGCGGCGATACCTGATTGATAAGCGGCTTCAATATTTTTGCCAGCACACCAATCACCCGCACAGACTAAGGACAAAGGTATGGCAGTTGATAGACAAGAAACGCCTAAGGATTCCTCTACGAGAGCATAGCGCCATCGATGGACTTGCCACCATTCTGGATTGGCTAACCATTTTGAGAGTAATCTACCCACTTGATTAAGTAATGGTTTTCCTGCAAGTTCGAGGTCTGGCTCTTCCATTGATTGTTTGGCAAATTCGGCAGTGCTTTGAAAGACGAAGACAGGCTGATCGGCTTTGTCTGGATGTTTACTGCTGTCGTAGCTGATCCAATTGAGGATGGGGTCGTCAACGCACTGGACTGCTTGCCATTCGAGGGGAATATCATTAGTAGTGCTATAGCCCGCCATGACTGTAACACTGGGCGCAAATTTGACTGACTGCACAGCTTGCAAAAAGCTAGGGGCAGTCGCTAGCACTTCTTCAAATATAGGTAAAAATTGAGGTGCAGGTATGGTGGAGACGATCGCTGAAGTTTCCAGAATTTCTTGACGGGTTGTCTTTAATTGCCATTTGGTTTCGGTATGGCTGACAGATACTATGCGCGTATTGGTGAGGACGGGTATCTCATTGATAAGATGTTTAGCGATCGCAGTCATCCCCATGGGACAGCAATATCGCGGATGGCGTTTATCGTCAGTAGGCGGGACTAAGCCTGAGTTTGAGAGTTGGTAGACATTGCGTGTCCATTCTTGGACAATGCCTTTTTCTTGCAGTTTGCGAATGAATCTTGCAAAGTTATCACTCTTCGCCGCGATAAGTTGTGCGCCATGATCGACCCAAGTCCCTTGCAAACGTCTAGTTGCCATTCGACCACCCAATCCTAGTGATTTCTCAACAATGGTGACATCTAGCCCTGCTTGTTTTAGTTGTTGGGCGCAGATTAAGCCTGCCATCCCTGCGCCGATCACGATTACATCTTTCATAAAATTTTAGTTTTTGCCTCTTGAAGCAGCTTAGCTTATGTTTAGAGCGATCGCTATTTAAAAGTTAAGCAAGATACTCTATAAACGAGTAAGGTGGGTCTTGCCCACCTTACTCGTTTATAGAGTATCTTGCATCTTTTCACCGTCATGATATGCAGCGAACAATACGGGACAGGTTTTACCCCATGCGATCGCCCCAGTCACATCAAGACAAATCGCCCCAAAATCGCGATCGCGACTTTTGGCTTCATTTATAGATTTCTCAACTGCTTGCTGGAGAGTCATACCATCGGTAACACGCACCACAACCCGCGTGGCAAAGCCCTCATCAAGAATATCCTCACCGACTCCAGTACAGCTAACTCCTGCAAACTTGGTAGCATAGTTACCCGCAGGCGTTGCCGAGTCGCTGACGCGACCGATGCGCTCAAAGCCTCGTCCACCAGTTGATGTACCTGCACAAATGCTGCCATATTGATCGAGAACAACTACGCCGATTGTTCCCATCGCCACATCTGCCATTTTGCGAGTGAAGTTAGTTTTGCGTTCCTCCACCCATTCAGCAAGGCGTTCATCGGTGAGCGGATTGTAAATCGGGATACCGAGTTCGCGAGTGAGTTCTGCCGAGCCGTAATCTGACAGAACGCGATCGTCGCTAGTTTGTAAATGCTTAGCAAGATCAATCGGGTTCTTGACTCTGACCGTATTAATCACACCACTAAAACTTTGGCGATCGCCGTCCATGATGCTGGCACTCATCCGCACCTGACCATCGGACTGCAACACCGAGCCAGTCCCCGCATTAAATCGCGGATCGTCTTCTAGCAGTTGACAAGCCTTGACCACCGCATCGATTGCCTTTGCTCCATCTATCAGCATCGGATAAACAGTTTCTAGAACCGCAAATAATGATTTCCGAACAGGTTCGTAACCGCCTTTGCTTTCGACAGTGCTACCCGCACCGCCATGAATAATAATTTTGGGTTGCATATTGTTTCGTTATTTTTTTAAGCAAAATGGAATTTGTGTTTGCTGGAGGGGGGCTATGGTTCTTGGTACTTTAAATCAATTGTTATTCCCAAAACTTAGCATTCAACATTGAGTCAATATCGCGGCTAAACTGCCATGTGTCAGGAAAATTGGTATCAACATATTCAGTTCTGACTAGCTCTAAAGCCGTGTCAAAAGAATCGTCAAACATTCTCAAGAAATGACGCTTGAGGCTTGGTGACTGTCTTAGCAGCTTTTTAAGTTCATCACGTTGATTAATGATTGTGACTTCCCAACCTCTAAGGCAGTCATGCATATTGACATAGAGGCGTTTCAAGATATGTTCGATCAACCTTTTGAGTCTAGTCTCAACTTCACGTTTGTTACTGCCTGACAAACCCTCTAACTCCTCTATTAAACTTTCAATGTCAAGATTCTGGAAATCACCAGCTTTTAACTGAGCGATCGCAGTCTCTAACCACAGATCAAGATCACGCTCGTACAAGGTTAATGACGGTATTAAAGGTGGTGCGATCGTTTGTGACATTTATTCTGCTCCATGATTTAAAAACCAAATCAGAGCGTGTATCGCCCGCGCAGCAGGCGACACACGCTCCTAGACTACAATTCTCCGAAGCCCTTTTTCTTTTTCTTTTTTTTGCCATAAGGCGAATTTCCCGATGGCGCTTCATTTCCCATGCCGCCCATACCAGGAAAACCACCGCCGCCCATGCTCGGCATCCCTGGGAAGTTTGGCATTTTGCCCTGTCCCATTTGTTGCATCAGCGATCGCATTTTCTGAAAATCAGCAACTAGCTTAGTCACATCTTGGAGCTTGTATCCAGCACCATTAGCAATCCGCTGTTTGCGGCTAGGACTTTTAGCAATCAGGTCAGGGTCTTTGCGCTCAACTTTAGTCATCGAGCTAATCATCGACTCACAACGCTTGAGTTGTTTTTCCGCTTCCTGAATTTGCGTGTCATTGATTTTCATCCCTGGCAGCATCTTTAACATTCCACCAAATGACCCCATGTTTTTCATCATGCGAGTATTTTTGAGGAAGTCATCAAAATCAAACTGCGCCTTCATGATTTTTTCTTGAAGCTGCGCCGCATCGGTAAAATCTATCTCTTCTTGAGCTTTCTCAACCAAAGTCAGCACATCGCCCATGCCCAAAATCCGCGAAGCCATGCGTTCGGGATAGAAAGGTTGTAAAGCTTCAACCTTTTCGCCAACACCAATAAATTTAATTGGCTGTCCTGAAATCTGCCGCACCGATAGCGCTGCACCACCACGAGTATCGCCATCCATCTTGGTCAAGATTGCACCTGTAATCCCAATCTCATCATGGAAAGTACGGGTCAATGTCGCCGCCTCTTGACCTGTCATCGCATCAACGACTAGCAGAACTTCATCGGGTTTAATAGCATCCTTGACGCGCTTGAGTTCATCCATCATGTCGCGATCGATCTGCAAGCGCCCCGCCGTATCGACAATCACGGTATCAACGCCTAATTCCTTCGCCTTTGCCAATCCCTGACGCGCAATCTCTACGGGGTCAGCATCTACCCCCATTTCAAAGACTGGCACATTAATTTGCTTACCGAGGGTGAGCAACTGGTCGATCGCTGCAGGACGATATACGTCTGTTGCCACTAACAATGTGGTGCGTTCTAGTTTGCGTAAATGCAAGGCTAATTTGGCAGTTGCAGTCGTTTTACCAGTACCCTGCAAACCTGCCATTAAAATTACGGTGGGGGCGTTGGCGGCGATCGCAAGTGGCACATTTGCCTCGCCCATCGTCCTGACCAATTCGTCATAGACGATCTTGATAAATTGCTGATCGGGGCGCACACCCGCGATCACATCAGCGCCTTGAGCCTGTTTGGAGATTTCTTCGACAAATTCCTTGACAACTTGCAGATTAACATCTGCCTCTAATAGCGCCCTACGCACTTCACGAATCGCGCCTTGGATATTGGAGTCAGAAATTTTGTCCTGTCCGCGTAACTTTTTCCAAGCCGCCTCAAATTTATCGGCAATTTCATCAAACATATCTAGTTTTGCTTTTGCTTTTGGTTCTACCTACTAATTTACAGTTACCACCGTGACATTGATCGCGATCTGAGGAAATTATAGTGGCGATCGCTATATTCAAAGATTGAGCTAGGGCTATGATGTTATTTAACCTAGAAAGAAATTTAATGGCATAAAGATGACAGCCTACGCCTTAAACTTACCCGATCGCTTAAAGCATGAAGTCGAGCAGTTAGCCTAGAGTCAGGGAATTTCGCTGGATCAGTTTGTGCTGTGGGCTGTCACCGAAAAGGTCAGTACGCTTAAAGCATCTTTTTCTCTGATTGCTCATTAGCAAAGCAAAAGGCTCATGATATGGTTTAACTGTATAGCTATTTTATTCAAAATCTGATATGGGAATATTTTATAACGAAAAAACAAAAAAGTTTGAGACCCAGATGGGATGGCTAGATTTAATCGATCCATCGCTTGGTTATAGAACTTTATGGCAACTTGCTAGATATGTTGTCGATAAAGTAAGTTCAACAGGTAATATATCCCAAGATGATAGTGAAAATATAAGAACAATTATCGAAGAGGGGCGAAAGCAGAATGTTGATGAAATGGAAATTGAGATGAATCGGGAAGTTGCTACAGGAATTAATATAGATGGAATAGAAGGTGTTGATGTAACCTTTGGGAGTAAGGGAAAAACAACCTATGTAATGAAGATAAAGTATAAGCACGATGATTAATGCTTAGGGATAATTATTGATAGCAAATCACTACGAAGTCAGGAAATTCGCATGAATGGGTTTTGGGCGATCGCTATTTCTAGAGATTGAGCTGAGGGGCGATAGGTGCTGTTTTAGGCGATGCAAGTTAGAATGCTATGAGTACCTGTAATTAGGACTATAAACAATGACAACCCAACAAGTCACCTTTCAAGAATGCAACACCCAATTTGCACAAATTTTTGAACGAGTATTAAAAAATCACGAAGTTATTTCCGTTTATAAAGAGCCAGAGCAGGGCATTGTCATATTAGACGCAAAAGAATATAGCAGTCTGGTAGAAACCTTGTACTTACTAAGCAATCCCGCCAATCGCGATCGCTTATATCAAGGCATTTTGCAACATCAACAAGGTCAAGCAAGAGAAATAGATGTTAAAGCTTACTTGGACTGAAAATGCTTTAAAGGACTTAGATTGGTGGCAACAGAACGACATCAAGATGTTGAAAAAGATTATCCAACTCTGTCTTGAAATTTGCAAAAATCCTACAACAGGATTGGGAAAGCCAGAACCTTTAAAATTTGAACTACAAGGTTACTGGTCTAGACGCATCAACCAAGAACATCGCATTATTTATGCTTTTGATGAAAACCAAGTCACCATTACACAATGCCGATTTCACTATCATAAATAGCTGATCGCTATTTCTAGAGATTGAGTTGAGGGGCGATCGCCTATTCCCAAAAATCAATGTTTAAAATTGAGTTAATATCATGGTCAAATTGCCATTTATCAGGACAATCAAAGCCCTGTGGTTTATATTCCTTGCGTACATACTTCAAAGCAATGATCCATGCAGAATTTAAATGTTCATCCCAATAGCTTTTCAGGCTGGGATAGTTATTGAGCAGAACCTCAATCTGCGATCGCTGCTCTCGGATGGTATTTTCCCAACCATTAAAACAGTAAGGCATATTCACATAAATCCGTTTCAGAAAATGTTCAATTAGTGTTTTAAGACGGCTTTCCAACTCCTTTCTTTGCGATCGCCCCAAGTCCTCAATCTCCTCTATCAAATTTTCAATATCTAGATGCTCAAAGTCTCCAGCCTTCAAATGAGTTATCGTCTCTTGAATCCAAAGAAGGTAGTCAGATTCATATAAGGATTTTCTCGCAATTGTCTGAGTCATTGATTTGTAACTCCTGTGGCAAATCCAACAGTATCATTATGGTGCATAAAACAATTATAGTGATCGCTTTTTGACGAGGTTGCTTTTAGGCGATCGCTTTCAGGCTAACTCCAAAAATGACCATTTAACAATGTGTCAATATCTCGATCAAACTGCCATAGATTGGGGAAGTGATGTTGTGGATAATCTTCTCTAACTTCCTTGAGTGCATCTTGCCAAATTTCATCAAAAATTTCAGGTAAATAATTTTTAAGACTAGGAGACTTTTCTAATCGCCGTCTGATTTGCTTACGTTGTTCTCTAATTGTTCTTTCCCAACCATTGTAGTCATTGACCAAAGGAACATATAAACGTTTCAAAATATGCGATAGCAGTACATCCAAACGGCTCTCTAGCTCATCCCGATAAGAACGCCCCAAATCCTCAATCTCCTCTATTAAATTATCAAAATCTATACGATCAAAGTCTCTAGCTTTTAAATTGGCTATAGTCTCTTGAGTCCAGAGCAGGTAGTCAGATTCATATACGGATTTTCTTGCAATTGTCTGAGTCATTAATTTGTAACTCCTTTAATAAATCTGGCACTAACATTATCGTGTATAAAATCAAGCCTAGCGATCGCTTTTTAATAGATTGTGATTTAGGCGATCGCGCCAAATTATCCGAATGGGTTAAGCCAAGCTAAAGTAGAGAAAGCAATGTTCATCAGTTGATTTCTGTGCAAGAAGATTTTCGGTTAATTGTTGATTTAGTAACTGTTCTGGCGGCGGCTTCGTTTGGCGGATTGCTAGCGGCGGCGCTGCGATTACCAGTTTTGTTGGGTTACATTTTTGGCGGCATCGTGGTTGGACCGACTGGCTTAGGACTGATTAAAGAATTAGTCCAGGTGGAAACCCTTGCTCAGTTTGGAGTCGCTTTTTTATTGTTTGCTCTCGGTGTTGAGTTTTCGCTGAAGCAATTAAACAAGGTTAGAGCGATCGCAGTTGGTGGCGGTACATTACAAATTTTGTTGACGATTGCTTTGACTACCGCTGTATCCGTATTGGTGGGATGGGTGGAGACTCCGACCCAAGGCATATTCTTAGGCGGCATCTTATCGCTCTCGTCTACTGCCGTGGTATTGCGGAGTTTGATGGAAACCAATGAAACTGAGTCGCCACAAGGGCAAGTGACATTAGGGATATTGATTATCCAAGATTTAGCTCTCGGCTTGATGCTGGCAGTACTGCCTGCGCTCAATCATCCTGAGTCGGTAGGAATTGCGGTTGTCAAAGCTTTATCTGTAACTGCTTTATTTGCGGGCGCAGCGATCGCCGCAGGGATTTGGGTAATCCCACCATTTTTGCGTTGGGTGGCGAGTACCGAGAGCCGTGAATTATTCTTGCTAAGCGTAATTGTGCTTTGTTTAGGAATTGCCCTGCTGACTGAAAATCTAGGCTTATCAATCGAGATGGGCGCATTTGTGGCAGGTTTGATGATTTCTGAGGTGGAATATGCTGATCAAGCACTCACCTATGTCGAGCCGTTGCGCGATGTTTTTGCCACCTTGTTTTTTGCTGCGATCGGGATGCTGATTGATCCCATATTTTTATTGCAAAACTGGGAATTGATTCTTAGCCTTGTGGCGATCGTGATGATCGGCAAATTCTTGATTGTCGTGCCGTTGGTCAGTATCTTCCGCTATCCTTTGCGAGTTGCCATTTTTGCAGGATTAGGGCTAGCTCAGATTGGGGAATTCTCATTTGTACTAGCTAGTGAAGGTCAAAAATTAGGCTTGGTTTCGCGCCGTGTCTATCTGTTGACTTTAGGAACAACGGCGGTAACTTTGATGATTACGCCTTTTTTACTAAAAGCGACACCACAAATATTGCTATTACTCGAAAAAGTGCCATTTCTCAAAGATTGGATGAACAAGTTAGATATGCCACAAGAGATTTCGGCTAATGCCAAACTCAAGGATCATGTGGTTGTCTGTGGCTATGGACGGATCGGACAGGGGATCGTGACTCTATTGCAATCGAAAGGTTATCCTGTGCTGGTAATCGAAGAGTCAGAATCAAAGGTGCAGATATTACGATCGCGAAATATCCCATACCTATACGGCAATTGTGCGAGTCCGATAGTTCTCGAAAAAGCTGAAATCAGTCACGCGCGCTCAATGCTGATCGCGATCTCAGACCCGATCGCGACCCGACTAGCTGTCCAAAGAGCGATCGCTATTTCGCCAATGATTGACATTGTGGCAAGAGCGGAAAAAGATGCCGATATCGATACGCTCTATCAACTTGGTGCAAAAGAAGTGGTACATCCCACCTTTGAGGCGAGCTTGGAGCTATCCACTCATTTATTGATTTCTTTGGGAGAGAGTTTGCCATCTGTTCAGACTGAAATTATTGCCATGCGTGGTAGTCGCTATGCTAACTTTCGTCCTGAGATTGCCCTATTGCCCGTAATCATCCCTTTATTGTCGCCTAGCCAAGTCGAGATGGATGGTAATGCTTCTTAAATTTTTTTTGAAAGCGACTCTGTTTGGATTTCTTGCCGCGAACCTTGCATCTTGTCAAGGTTCAAATTTAGGCAATTCATTAGAAAGTGCGATCGCTCCAGCTAGTCCAACAACTTCAGACGCGATCGCCACACCTGAGGTAATAACGACTAAACCAGCCACAAAAATAATCACAAAACCTCTTGAAATTAGCGATCGCCTGTCTGAGCAAATAAAAGCGATCGCCTTGAAATCATTAATAAACTCAAAAACAACTTCACAAGCCGAAAAAACCTCCCTCAAAGCATTTTTTTTCATAGATTTTGACAAAAACCTTGCCAATGCTCAGGCTCAAGCGAATAAGTTTAGCGATGAGTTTAGTGATCTCGAAACAGCACCCGCTCCACTCAGGCTCTGGATCAAAGACTTAAATAAACTCGGTACGATCGCTCCCAAAACTGGTAACCAATTTCAACCAAATATACTTGTGGCAAGGCGCGAGTATGCCCGATGGCTATTCCAAACTAATAATCGCCTTTATAAAAATCAACCAAGTCGCCAAATTCGACTCGCTCAACCAACTGACAGTGTCAGTTTCCCTGATATTGCCAATAACCATCCAGACTTTACAATCATTCAAGGCTTAGCCAATGCAGGACTAATCGGTGGAACAGGCGATCGCTTT
The DNA here is from genome assembly GCA_025356295.1 of Cyanobacteriota bacterium. Classification (GTDB taxonomy): domain Bacteria; phylum Cyanobacteriota; class Cyanobacteriia; order Pseudanabaenales; family Pseudanabaenaceae; genus Pseudanabaena. Next base: position 5,338 of record JANXUJ010000088.1, on the reverse strand, counting down.
CGCCCTAATGATCCCCTGCTGCGCGAAGAGCTAGTGCAGTGGAAAATCCCCCTCGATCTCAGACAGCCTTTACCTAATGCCACAATCGAGACGGTCAGCCAAGCGTGGGGATTTAAAGACAGCGATCGCATTAGTGAGAATGCACTAAGTGCGATTTTTGCCGACGCTCAACTGCGAGATATTTCCAATATTCGGCGCAGCTTTGGGTTCACGACATTATTGCAACCGCAAAAGCCAGTTACTCGTGCCGAAGCGGCTGCCTCACTTTGGTATTTTGGTACTGCCATAGATGGCATATCGGCTAGCAAAGTTTTAGAATCTGACAAATAATTTGGCAACTAATTTTGGATATAAAAACGTTAGAATATTACTAACTGTTATTGTTGAGAAAAGTTAATACGTTATGTCGCAGTATCAACGGATCGAGTACTTAATTGGGAAAGATGGCAAAATCGTTGAGCGTGCGATCAATATATCGGGTCATGAATGCGTAGCAATCACGGCTGAAATCGAATCAAATTTAGGAAAAGTTGAAACTCGCGAATTATTACCAAATTATTACGAAGCTTTTGAGCAAAGCTTTGATTGTCAAGCGATCGCGCAAAATCAATCCGATCAGCAAGCCTAAAAAATTAGCATATCCATCCGATTCTGGGTTAAATTTTGGTCAAAGAATCAAAAACTGCTAACGACTGGCTCATTTAGAGATGTGTCATGATCACTCAAATTCCGCAACTGATATCAGAGCCGATCGCAACATATAAGTTGCGAAATATCCTTGCGTCTGTGGATACGATGAGTTGCCCTCACAAGCTAAATTTTCATCTGCATACCGTGTATTCTGATGGCAAAATGCAGCCTGAAGACTTAATGCAGCAAGCGATCGCGATGCACCTATCAAATCTAGCAATCACCGATCACCATGCGATCGCAGGATATAACATTGCTAAGCAATATCTTGGTCATTGCATTAGCCAATCTAGTAATCCTGAAGCTTTACCGACACTCTGGTCAGGCATAGAAGTTAATGCCAGTCTGATTTTTACAGAAGTGCATATTCTCGGTTATGGATTTGATCCCGACCATGAGGCGATGCAGCCTTACTTACAGGGTAAAACCACCGCAGGGCTAGACTATCAGGCAATCAGTGTAATCAAAGCGATGCATCTAGCAGGTGGATTAGCGGTACTTGCTCATCCTGCTCGTTATCGGCGATCGCCTGAAGAATTGATCCCCGCCGCCGCCGCTTTAGGCATTGATGGAGTCGAGACTTATTACGGTTATGACAGTAGCGATCCTTGGAAACCTAGTCCCCGCCAAACCGAAGAAATTCGCCAGCTTGCTGAAAGTAATGGACTACTGCATACCTGCGGCACAGACTCTCATGGTTTTAAAATTAATAAAAGACTTTAGACAAAAAACTTGCAGAGCGAGGTTTTTGTCCAAATAAGAAATTAAAACTACATAGTTAGTTAACAATCAATGTAAAATTAGACAAGGTTAGACCAACCCAGATAAAACTTTTTTATGCTCCTAACAGAACTGGCTCCCTCGCCTTCTAAAAACACTGTCGGTTATGTTTTAGTGGTGGAGGATGAAGCGATTATTCAAGAGGCGATCGCCTTCTCTTTACGAGAAGAAGGATATAGCGTATTACTAGCTGAAGATGGCTACAACGCTTTACAAATTGCTAAAACTACGGCAAGGCTAGATTTAGTAATTTTAGATGTGATGTTGCCCTCGATTAATGGGTTAGACTTTTGTCGAATTTTGCGTCATGAAGGCAATAATGTCCCTGTTTTGATGATTAGCGCTAAGGGGAATGAAAGCGATCGCATTGTCGGATTAGAGGTCGGAGCTGATGATTATCTCAGCAAGCCTTTTGGGATGCGAGAGCTAGTTGCGCGTTGTCGGTCTTTGCTGCGCCGTAGTCGCCGTGACTTTTTGGCAACCAACGCCACAGTCTATAAATTTGGGGATATCACCATGTACCCTGATGAATGCCGTGTCACAATTAATCAGGCTGAAATTAATCTCTCACCAAAAGAATTTCGCTTACTTGACTTGTTTATGAGCCACCCTCGCCGTGTCTGGTCGCGTGAGCAGCTACTCGAAAAAGTTTGGGGTGTAGACTTCGTAGGCGATAGCAAAACTGTGGATGTGCATATTCGTTGGTTACGCGAAAAAATTGAAGTCGAGCCTAGCGATCCTAAACACATCGTTACAGTTAGAGGCTTTGGCTATCGACTGGGCTAGTTGACTGAGATTCAGGGACGGGATCGTAGCCGCCCGTATGCCAAGGATGACAACTACAGACCCGCTTCACCGAGAGCATGCCACCCTTGCCTAATCCAAAGCGATCAATAGCCGTAACTGCATATTGTGAACAAGTTGGCTGAAATCGACATCTTGGACCCAGTAGGGGTGAGATGCAAACTTGATAAAACTGAATCAACAAAATCACAACTTTCTTCATACTTACCTACTGATGTCATCTTCAAAAACTATCACGATCGCAGTTATTCAAGCCCGTTTAAATGCGGATATTTCTACTAATATTGCTAAAATTTCGGATTTAGTAACCCAAGCGGCTGAGCAAGGGGCGCAAGTAATTTTACCGCCCGAGTTATTTGAAGGTTCTTATTTTTGTCGGGAAGAACTCGACCACTTCTTTGATTGGGCGCAACCACTAGAAAATCATCCCACGATCGAGCATTTTCAAAGCCTTGCCAAAGAGCTTAATGTCGTGATTCCTGTCTCATTTTTTGAGCGATCGGGTCAGGTTTATTACAACAGTATGGCAATGGTTGATGCTGATGGATCACTGCTAGGAGTCTATCGTAAAAGCCATATTCCCGATGGACCGGGTTATGAAGAAAAGTTTTATTTTCGGGGGGGCGATACAGGATTTAAAGTTTGGGATACTGCCTTTGGCAAAATTGGCGTTGGTATTTGCTGGGATCAATGGTTTCCTGAATGTGCCAGAGCAATGGTGTTGATGGGAGCCGAGATTTTGCTATATCCGACTGCGATCGGCTCTGAGCCTGAAGAGCCTAGCCTGAATACCAAAGACCCGTGGCAGCGCGCAATGATCGGTCATGCAGTTAGTAATGTCATTCCTGTGGCGGCGGCTAATCGGATCGGCTTGGAAGGTAGTCAAACCTTTTATGGTCATTCCTTTATTGCCAACCATCGCGGCGATAAAGTTGCCGAATTAAGTAGCACCGAAGAGGGCGTAATTTTGGCAAATTTTGAGCTTGATACCATTAGACTCAATCGGGCTTCTTTTGGCTTTTTTCGCGATCGCCGTCCTGACTTGTATCAAGCTTTATTGTCTGCATAGCAAGCAATAACTCGAATTACACCCAAGACCAGCGCCGTTTAGGAGTGTTGGTCTTGCTGATTTCTAGTCTTTGCGATCGCGTAGGCATTGGCTCAATCACACTCGTAATTTCGGAGAGTGGACTAACTCTTAACTCATCTGTAAAAGTATTGCACTGATAAACAGTCGCCGCATCTAAGTCTAGAGCCGTCAACCAACCGCTTTTAGGATGGTAAGCACCCGTATCAATATCGAGCCAGCCTTTGCCTAACACGACATTTCCCGGTTTTACCCCAGGGAAAACAAACGTAATCGTATGTCCAGTGATAATGATTTTGTCATCAAAAAAAGGCTCAGTCGCGCTGTGAAATTCTTCGCGAATCCAACAAAATTCCGCAGCACCCTGTAACTCAAGCGGTAAATTAGGATTTAGCCCCGCATGAACTAACCATGCATCACCCAAGTCTAAATAAAGTGGCAATTGCTGCATCCACTCTAAATGAGCTTTTGGTAAACCATCTTCTCCATAGCTTTCTAGGGTGTTAGCACCACCATTTAGTAACCATCCTTTCCAAGTCAGTGAGCCTTCATTAGTACTAAAAGCATCCAGACACATCTGTTCATGGTTGCCCCTTAGACAAGTATGATCGTTAGCTATTACCCAACGCACAACGTCAGCACTGCGGCTACCGCGATCAATTAAATCGCCCAAAAAAAATAATTTGTCGTCAGGACTGTACTCAATGAAGTCAATTAATTTCATTAAGCCGTCAAATTGACCATGAATATCGCCGAATACAAATCGAGTCAACTTATCTCACCCCATATCACAAATGGTGAAAACAAAAATATAAAGCATCTAAAGTTAGCGATCGGCAGCAGCAAGGAATAAATATCTAGTGGTTTGATCAAGTGAGATACAAATTTTAAAGGGATTAACTTTTGATCTACGCTGTCTATTTTATGACAGATTTTCTTTGATTTCGTTCCATTAATTTTTGATGTTGCTAACTATAGCGCTTTACGCTCTAATCAGACTGAAGCAGTTTTTTTTAATTTGGGATGACTAGAGCCACGCACCCCTAAGTATATTTTTATGTCTAACGGATTGTTTAACGGATTTATCAGCATCGACAAGCCACCGATTATTACAGCTCATGGCTGTGTGAGTAAGTTACGAAAGTTGCTTAAGCAAAAAAAAATTGGTCATGGCGGTACTCTTGACCCGATGGCTACGGGCGTTTTGCCGATCGCGGTTGGTAATGCCACCAGACTTTTGAGATTTTTACCCAGCGGTAAAGCTTATAACGCCAAAATTAGATTTGGCATTATTACAAATACTGATGACATCACAGGTGAAGTTATCAGCGATCGCCTTTGTCCAAATTTAACTCTGGAGGCAGTTGAAGAATTTCTACCATTATTTCAAGGCAAGATCAGTCAGCGCCCTCCTGCTTTTAGTGCAATCTGGATCGATGGTGAGCGCCTTTACAATCTCGCTCGCCGAGGCGAAATTGCTGATGCTGATATTCCGATCCGCTCCGTGGAAATCACTGAAATTAAAGTATTAGGCTGGACTGAGGGTGATCATCCAGAGCTAGATGTGGCGATCGCTTGTGGGGCTGGCACATATATTCGGGCGATCGCTCGCGACTTAGGTGAAAAGCTCGGCTGTGGGGCAACATTGTCAGGACTGCAACGCACTCATAGTAATGGTTTTGATCTAGAGTCCAGTTTGTCTTTTGATCAAATTGCCGAATGTTTACGAGCAGATAATCTCAAAATTCTTGCGCCCGATCATGGCTTATATTTTTTACCGATGTTGACTTTGGATGAAGATGAAACTAAGCGTTGGCGGATGGGACAGGCGATCGCTATCCCAGAAGATTTTTTTATTTCGCAATATGCCCGCATATATGGCTACGATCAAGAATTTTTAGGTGTAACTGAAGTTGTTGAAGCAGGCTTACAGCCGCTAGTTGTTTTAAAACCCATAAATTAAAAAGAGGGCGCTTT
>JANXUJ010000085.1 GCA_025356295.1 Cyanobacteriota bacterium | reverse complement strand
GTTTTGTTAAGTTGTTTGTAAAGTAGCGCCAAATTCATATTTTTCAATAGTTTTTTAGTCGTCTAGGTCACTATTCATTTATTGTCGGACAATTAGCAGGTAATTTATTTAGCTAGAATGTTTAACATGATACTGTACATTCTTTTTTTCATTCATTCACATCAACTATCTATTTGAAAGAAACTTGATGGAGTGTTGTATGCTTAGCAATGTTTCTATTGTCTATTAGTTTAAAATTTACTAGATGGGAGTTGAGTAGCATTGGAACGAAAAAGTGGGTTAAGGATTTTAAAATCACTCGAAATCTCCTTCTGGCAAGTCTCCTTTAGTTTGGAGATGGCAGCATCCATATAAAAGTATTCCACAGCACGATTATATTCACCACCAAGCCAAGTGCACCTAATTGGTCTTCCTGCCCTTCTCGATATTTTTTGCGAATCTCTCCACGTTGCCCATAAAAGACACCCCTCGACAAATTGTGGCGACCCTCACCACGATTGAGTTGGGTCAAAATACGGCGGCGATGAGTCTCATCATCCAGATAAAATAGGCAATACAAGGTTTTAGCAATCCGTCCCAACTCCCCGATTGGTATTCCTGCTATCCCTTCTAAACTACGCGATAAATCGCCTGGGCACTCCAATGGCGATCGCTTTCCTCCTCGTATTCGCTATTTCACTGTTAAAAACACGCCTCAAAAAGGAAGAAATCTGAAAAGACTCCTGTGCAATCTACTTTAATTGCCATTTAGGTTCTGATTATTTTCTCAATCTTGAACTGGATTTTGCTATTGCTGGCTCCAGTTCTATTTTCTCATTTCTTTTTGTTCCTCCCTCCTATTTGCTAATTAGTCCAAACTAAAGGAGAGTAATCTTGGTGTTGCGGCGATCGCTCATAAGTTTAATTGGGAAACTCCTTTATTTATGGGTAGGGTAATTGCTGCTCTCTGCAACGATCCAGACCTGATGCAGCAAACTGGGAAAGTTCAGATTGCGGCGGAACTGGCTGCGAACTATAGAATAGTTGATGAGCATCAGCATCATCCTGTTTCTTTACGCTCTCTCAGATTTTTATACGCACAAGGTTTACCAATGCTTAAAAGCAGAGCTAAGTTCATTCCCGATCTGCGAGCGAGTACCTTGGTGGATTCTTTTGTTAACTGTTCTCAAGTCTCCCAAAATTTGAAGATGATTCTAGATTGCTAGATCTAAAATCCATAATTCATGTCTATCCAATATTGCCAGTCTGCTAATGCTTCTTCGGTGTTTGGATCTAGGTTTACGGCTTCGATGTCTGATAGTTTTGCGGTAAAGGTGTCATCGTTTTCGCCAATGTAGGCTACTTCGACATACATATTGCTTTCACAATCTTCTTCTGAAGCCATGCTTAACACTTCAACTTCTTTTTCGGCGATCGCACCTGTTTTTTTAGCTTTTTTCTTCCATTTAGCAAGAAATGGAAAAGTGATTTTGTCTTGGAGATAGTAGTACCAACTCATTGCTCTTTCTGCTTCGTCATAGGCATCGATCACTATTTCATAGTCAATCCGATTTTCTCTGATGGGGTCGGTTTCTCTGTTGGTCATGGGTATGTTTTGGGTCTGTGAGATAGGGGGAAGTTAAAGGCAGAAGATCGAAGAATGAAGAATAAAATTTAAGAATGTAATTTTATAAGATCGCGATACTTTTAGCATTTCTATGTTTTTTGTCCTTCATTTTTTCTTCGTTTTTCGATCTTCATTCCTCACACTTTCCCTCACGTTTCCGTCCCCTTGCGGGGAAATAGGTATGAAACCCCTGTAATTTTTAAGCCATTCCTAGCAGCATTTTCAAGGTAGTCAATCGACACACGTCAACGAGACTATGCGGTTTTCAAGGTTCGGTAGGGGTGCATCGATTTGACGATACAAATCAGACTAAAGGCTAAAAACAAAAAAGTCAACCTAAAATAATGTAAACATTTACACAATTTTTTCTACAGCAGCCCCGATCGCTTTACGCGCGGCTTGGGCATATTTTTTGACTGTCTCATAGGGCATATCGAGATCGATCGCGATCGCTTTCAATCTTTCGCCTAGTTCGTATCTTGCTAAGATTGTTGCCCAGACTTTAGCTGTGTTCTGAGCGCGATCGCCTCCTTGCCGTTTTTTGGTTTGTAGAAATAGATGCGTTAGTTCCATAATTCTCTTAATTAAATATTCTTGGATTGGAGTTGTTGTAATTGGATCTTTTTCATTCTTCCCATTTCTGATTTCATCTTTCCCAATCAGTCTCGTTTGCCCTAGCCCAAATGTTGTTTTATGCCCTGTGCCACAATAGGTCGCTAGTTTAATTAGCGCTGAAAGCAACCTTTCAAAATCAGAATTATAAGATGCTTTGAAATCGACAGCAAATTCGACCGTGCCAGTAAATCCAGTTACATAGCCCTGTTTAGCAACAGCAACCTTAGTACAGTTAAGATCGTAGTTAGTTATATAAACCACCTGTTCAATCCATGCTAGAAATTCTTCTTGGGGAAAAGCTTCGGGAGCAAAGTCATTCCATCGGCGGAGGTAGCTATGGAAAATATTGACGGGAATGGGTAAAGGCAAATGATGATTTTTGCTGCGAAAGCAAGTAGGCGTTAGAAAGGCTAGTGTAAATTGTAATTGCGGAGATAATGAAGCTGACCAGAGATTGTTGTAGGTAGTGGCGTCTTGGTTAATGACGATCGCCTCGATCGCAAAATTACCTGCGTAATGGTTAAGTATGGAAGGATAGCGGTTGCACCAATTTTTTAGCCAATCACATACAGGTTTAGATAGCGCAGAGATTGACCATGTGTAGATATTATCTGCTTTAGCGATCAGGTTTTGTGCTTTGGGTTCGAGTTTGCCATTAAGTGGTGATATGGCAAAAGCTTTTTCTGATTGTCCGTCATGGAGATACGCCGAAAGTTTTGGGTTACTGTCTTGAACTTGGTGCAAAAACCATGCATGGAGTCCTATTGTGTAATTTGGGAACAGTTCGATATCGTTGAGTGCTTTTAAGGTCAGTGTAATCCCCACTAGTTCGGTGTGGGCTTTCCATTGGGTGATCGCGGCGGCTTTATTTCTTGACATAACTAAAGAAGTAGGAATAAGTAAACTCAATATAATTGAATAGTCGCGAGGCAAATCTCCATCTTAGGTTTTGTCAAATAATTGTCATCAAAAATGTTTACTTTTGTTTAGCAAGACTACTTACATACTTTATGGTAGGTTTCAGATCAGCTAAGTAAAGGTAACTTTAAAAAACATTGCCTTACAGAAGTTTTTAAAGTTACTGGGTTTAATTTAGTCAGTTTTTATAGGTTTTAGGCGATAGGAGAGTTTGATCTCCATAACCTTGGAGTTACTTGGTTTATGGTCTGGGGGGATAAATTCACTTAAGATATATTGTAGGCGGCGAGACGGAACAGTGCAGGCAAGAATAAGTCCTGTGGTCATTGATTTCGTACCACCTGTATAGTCGGCGATGATGTCTAATTCGTCTACGTCAAATTTATCTTTTGCATCTTTATATATGGCTTCGACTATCTGACGGATTACATTAGGATCGTGCGCTTCACTAAGGCTTGGAACAAGGGTAAAGCTATGTTTAGGATTTTCGGGGTCAATCAGTATGTAGTCAGGCTGGAAATGAAAAGTACGGTCAGGAATGTTTAGCTCATCGATAAGTTCTATGACCATATTCTGCGCACATGTTAAAGCTTCGTTCCCTCCGCAAACGATCCAACAATGTTCAAGGTTCCCATTACCATTATTCCAGTGGTGTTTTATGGCGACCTTTGCGGGCATATCTTTGCCTAGACTAGCAAGTACGAT
>JANXUJ010000055.1 GCA_025356295.1 Cyanobacteriota bacterium | reverse complement strand
TCAAAAACTCAAAAATAAAGGGCGCTGTGCGCCCTTTATTTTTGAGTTTTTGGGTCAGACTCGGCTAGGTATCGGACCACGGCGATCGGCGATAGTTATCGAGTCTTGCAAAAACTGGCGTAGATGCTGAACATGAGGATTGTCAGCAAAGGCGACTAGCTTCTCAAGTGCTTCGACTAGAGTTAGGTCTTGATGATAGAGCAGTCGGAAGGCAGACTTAAGCAACTGTTGAGTTTGCTGATCTAAGCCCGCACGATCAATACCAACTCGATTAAGAGTCCGAACCCGTGATGGATTGCCCTCAACTAATGTGTAAGGAGGGACATCCCGCTCGATTCGACTCATGCCACCCACCATCGATAGGCGACCAATTCGCACAAACTGATGCACACCCAAAACTCCACTAAGTCGAGCATGAGACTCAATATGGACATGCCCAGCTAGGGCGACCCCATTAGCAATAATCACCCGATCTTCGATTTCGCAATTATGCCCCACATGGACATAAGCCATCAACAAGTTGCCATTACCAATGCAAGTGACTTCATTAATTTCGTTAGCACGATTAATCGTCACATACTCACGAATACGATTGTCATTGCCAATTTGGACAAGGCTATCTGCACCAAAATATTTTAAGTCTTGAGAATCTAGACCGATCGCTGCCCCTGGATAAATCTGGTTGCGATCGCCGATTTGAGTGCGTCCTTCGACAATGACATGATGACCAATGACAGTATGAGCGCCAATTTTCACCTGTTCACCGATGACAGCATAAGCTCCGACTTTGGCGGTCGGATGTAGTTGGGCATCAGGATGCACTATGGCTGTCGGGTGAATAAATTCAGACACAGGCGCATGAGACACAGGCATAAAAAGTTTGGCTCGCTTGATACTAAGATAGACCGCTTGACTTGAGATCGCTTGGATCGCCAGATAAAAATGATCGTTTTATAGGGCGCAAAGCGTCCTAATAAAACTTAGAGATTAACTAACGAAAACATTAACTCACCTTCACAGGCTAATTGACCATCGACTTCGGCACGCCCATGCATCTTACCAAAGCGTTTGCGCGCAACTAGCAACTCGGTCGTAATTGTTAAGCGATCGCCAGGAACCACAGGACGGCGAAAGCGCACTTTGTCGATACCTGCAAACAGTGACAGTTGGTCTTCCATTCCAGGCAAATGTCTTAATACAATACCGCCGACTTGCGCCATTGCTTCGACAATTAATACGCCTGGCATGATCGGACGAGTGGGGAAATGTCCTTGAAAAAATGGTTCATTGAAAGTGACATTTTTGATACCTGTAGCAGATTTGTTCGGCACAAAATCAATAATGCGATCAACCAACAAAAAGGGGTAACGGTGGGGTAGTAATTTCTGAATATCTTCAATCATCAAAATCTTACTAACAGCACTATCAGGATCAAGTTCAGGACTATTTAGGGAAGTTTCTTCGGTCAAGGTTGACATACATATTTAATTATTAATTTAATTATTGATTTTGCGGTATTTTAGCGCTTGCTTGCGAGAGCGATCGCAAATTCAGCATGGAGGTGGTGACTCGCCTTGTAGGCAAGAATATGCGCTCTAGGTAAAAAACTTAGCAAGCTTAAGTCGCCTATCAAATCTAAAAGTTTATGACGACACGGCTCATTGTCAAAACGCAAAGGTGGGTTAACCCAGCGATCGCTATCACAAACGATCGCATTGTCCAGACTGCCACCTTTGATCATTCCTGCGGCTCGTGCTTGGTCAACATAAGCAGCAAGAGTAAAAGTGCGGGCGGGGGCGATCTCACTGGCAAATTTTTGACTAAAGTCAGCGATCGTGGGCGACCAACTAAACCACTGCTCCCCAATTGCTTTACTCGGAAACTCAATCCCATAGGTAAAGCGTAAAGTATCCGCAGGGATCGCCGTTACAAAGCTATCACCTTTTCGCACTGTTACTGACTCGGTTAGAGGCTTTAGGCGATCGCCATCGACTTGATTAACAACGCCGACTTTGGCGATCGCATCGACCCAGGGTAAAGCCGAACCATCAAGGATTGGTAATTCAGGGCGATCGAGTTTAATACAGGCATTATGTATCCCCATACCAAATAAAGCCGCTAACAAATGCTCGACTGTGCGAACACCTGTCCCATTTTGACGTAACTCGGTCGATAGCTGTGAAGCTGAGACCACAGTTGTATCGGCAGGAATTCTCACATTGTCATAGATGAAATATCGACCTGAATCAATTGGCGCGGGGCTGACCGTCACCGAAACCTGCTCACCGCTATGTAATCCAATCCCTGACAACGAAAATGAGTTAGCGATCGTCTGTTGGTACAGCATGACTAAAATTTTTCTCCCAAGCCAAAGCTAAACTGCGTGCCGCCATTTGAAGCCAAGCCATAGTCAACTCTGATCGAACCAAGCGGCGACTGTACGCGGACACCGATGCCATAACCAGCACCACTACCCGGTTTATTACGCGCACCCGCAGGGTTCCCAGGTACTCCAGACGCTGAGCCTAAATCTGTACCATAGTCAAAGAACAATACTCCGCCGACAATGTTAAATACGGGGAATCTATATTCGGCTGAAAAGATGCCAAAACTACGGCCACTACCGATTTTGCCCTCATCCCAGCCGCGTACCGAGTTACTACCACCAAGTTGAAATGCTTCGTATGGTGGCAAAGTTCCTAATACGGTTCCACCCTGAATGTTAAAAGCAAGAGCTTGTGTCCCCTCTGAGAAGTTTAAGAGTTTGACTGGCATAAAATAGCTGTAGCTCGCTCTGACCCGATTTAAGAAAATCGAACCCAAACCGATCGGGATCGATTGTTCGGTCGCGATCCGAAATACTGAACCAGAAGAGGGTTTGATGGGGTTATCACGTTGATCGGTGGCATAGGCAAATTGCAGCAGTAATAAGTCATCTTGACCAGTACCACTCGCCGAAAGTGGATTGCCTAAGGAGTCAGTCGCGGCGATCGAATTGTCATTACTATTGGTAATGCTGACGCGCTCATAACGCAATCCCAATGAGGCAGTTGTTGCCGTGCCAAGAGGGCGAGAGAAGCTGAAACCAGTACCAAGTCGGTTGATGCGAGGGCTGACATTATCAGTCCCAATCCCAATCGGACTATCAAAAATGTAGCTAAACAAGCTACGGTTAAAAATATTGGCGGTAAATGAAGTGCGATAAGGATCTCCTGCTAGCCAAGGATCTGTGAAATTGAGGTCAAACAATAATTCACGCTGACCAACTTGAATATCTAAACCGAGCTTTTGGTTGTTGCCACCGAGGTTTTGTTGCTGAAAACTGACCGTACCGAATAAGCCTGTCGATGAGCTAAGACCCGCGCCCGCAGCAATCGAGCCTGTGTTACGCTCTTTGACGTTTACGGTCACGATCACTTTACGCGGGTCAGTCCCTGGGGCAAGTCCAATGTTTAAGTCTTCAAATAGTCCCAGAGCAAAAACTTTTTGCAAATCACTCTGAACTGTATTTTTATTGAAGATTTCACCTTCTTTGATCGTCAGTTCACGCGTAATAATAAAATCGCGGGTAATTCCTGTGACAGGTTTGCCATCTTTATCTTGGGTTTTGCCTTCTTCGTTAATAAAGGCAACCTTGATACCTTCGATCGAACCCTCAGAGACAATTAGATTAATATTGCCGTCAGGTGTAGCTTTGATATCAACAATTTGGGCTAAAACAAAGCCCTGGTCTTGATAGTATTTTTCGAGTTCTTTAACGCCAGTTTGGATATCTTTAAGATTGGTAATCTTGCCAATCTGTGAACCGAAGATGCGATCAACTACGCCTTTTTCTAATACTTGTGTACCTTCAGTGGTGACAGCTTTAAGTACAGGATTTGGTAATACAAAGAAATTTACGCGTACACCAATGTCAGTGTCTTCTGGCTCGGCTTGGACATTTGAGAAAAAACCTGTGGCAAATATGGCATTGATGTCAGATTGCAATTGAGTTCGAGTGACTGTCCGCCCGGGCTTTGTGGCGATCGCGTCATAAATTTTTGCCTCAAGTTCAGGCGGCAGAGGCGGTTGACCTTCGGGTGTTCTAATCGCAACTTCGCCGACTAATACTTGAAGATCGTTGGGTGGTGGAGTCGGGGTGGAAGTCGGAAGATTAAAGCTTGGTGATGATGGAGTTGGTGGAACTGGGGGTTGCGCTGGAGTAGTTGGCTTTGGCTGCGAAGTTGGCGCTTGAGCAATCTGTTGCTGTGTTTGTTGCTGTGTTTGTTGCTGGGTCTGTTGCTTGAGAGGGACGGCGGCTTTGGCAGGATTGGTTAGTAACGTGCTGGAGGCGGCCATGGCTGTGAATAAGAGCAAGTTTATACGCATAGAGTCTTCCAAACACTTACAGGATTTTTTTGACAGGATTTTTTGACGGCGAACTATAAACTATTAAAACTAGATGAAAAAGTTTCTAGGACAACCAAGTATAGCAAAAGACGTAGATTCCAAAAAATAGGGACGGCACTCAGCGCCATCTCTACTTTTTGGTGTTTATTTGTTAAGACTTTATCTTTTAATATCTTTTAAGATTTCTAAGCGGCTAGTACTCGCTTCATGACTTCTTGATAAGCTTCGGCAATATTGCCGAGGTCTTGACGAAACCGATCTTTGTCCATAATCCGATCGCTAGGATCGGCGATCGCTTTGTCCCAAAGACGACAAGTGTCGGGGCTGATTTCATCGGCTAGTAATAACTTCCCTTTGACATCAACTCCAATTTCAACTTTAAAATCAACAAGAATTAAATTGCAACGATCAAAAAATGTTTGCAGATGTTGATTGATATCTAGAGCAAGTTGTTTTAGTTGAGCAGCTTGTTCGGGTGTAGCGAGATCGAGCATGGCGACATGAGCATCAGTAATCAAGGGATCGCCCAAGTCGTCATTTTTGTAAAAAAATTCGACTAGGGGCTGTTTGAGGGGTTGCCCTTGCTCTAGACCGAGGCGCTTGCAAATGCTACCTGCGGCGATGTTTCGCACGACAACTTCGATGGGCAGAATCTTGACGGCAGCAACTTGCATCTCGTTGGGTGAGACTTGCTTGATGAAGTGGGTAGCAAGCCCTTGGATTTCGAGATACTGAAAAATGTGCGAGGCGATCGCGCAGTTCATTTCACCTTTGTTAGCGATCGTGCCTTTTTTGAGAGCGTTGAAGGCGGTTGCATCATCTTTGTATCGCGACAACAAAATATTTGGATCATTTGTTGTGAACAGGATTTTGGCTTTGCCTTCGTAGAGTTTGGTTCCACTCATGGATATATCGCAGTATTAGTTATCCAAACATTCTACAGCTATAGCTATGGAACATAAAACCAAAAAAGGGTGAGGC
>JANXUJ010000015.1 GCA_025356295.1 Cyanobacteriota bacterium | reverse complement strand
CAAAGCGCGCCACCTCTATTTTTACGAATATAAATTCTATAAATTCCAGCCCTTTACAAGTAACCTCGCTGAGATTAACTCATGCCAATGCTCTAGTAATATACTAAATTCTTCAGTGTGTATACCTTTGCGCCATAACATCAGCGCATCTTCACCTGTCACTTCATAGTATTTCGGTCTTCGACCAATTTCTTTAAAGCCAAAACTCTCATATAAGGCGATCGCTACATGATTGGAGGCGCGGACTTCTAGGGTCGCCCATTCCAACTTGCGATCGCGCGCTTTTTTTAGCAATCCCCAGACGATCGCCTTACCAAAGCTTTGCCCTTGATATTCAGGACGCACAGCAAGTACAGTTATGTGCGCTTCTTCAAGAATCGACCACAGACAGCCAAAGCCCAATAGCTGATGATTTTCGGTCGTTAAGCCGAGTACACAACTGCTTGAATTATCAATTTCACGCTGATAAGCCTCTAAGCTCCAAAAATCTCCGAGACAAGCACAATCGATCGCGCGTAATTGCGATAAGAACTTCTGATCAATTTCGCGCAGATAGATGCGATGCGATAAGTTCATGGGTTAATAATTAAGATATACAGCGCTGCGCGCGGCCTATCCTACCTTAAAGTTCAGCGTATAAATGCATTATTGAATAGATGTCAGAATTAACGCTAGTTTTTTATCTTGTCATAGTTAGCTTTTTTGCTTGGATAATCAGCACTTTGGCAGGTGGTGGTAGTCCTTTTATCTTAATTCCTCTAGTTAACTCACTAATAGGAGCTGCATCTGTCCCGCCTGTAATCACGATCGGCATGTTTTTGGGTAATGCTCATCGAGTTTTACTTTTTTGGCGAGATATTAATTGGGAATTAACTATGTGGTATGCCCCTGGTGCGATCGCTGGGGCATTTCTGGGCGCATATACATTTACGCAGATACACTTTGACTGGTTGCAATTAGTTATCGGTGTTTTTCTAATCATTAGTGCAGTTTTGTTTGCAATCGAGAAAAATCCCGCAATAATTGAAACAAAAACAGAGCTTATGGTTGATAGCTCTGTTGATCTCTTGCCAACAAATGAGTCAAATCAGTCTAAGTTAAGACTCAAGGCTTGGTACATCATGCCTGCTGGGTTCCTTAAAGCTTTTGTGTCAGGACTTATCGGTACAACTGGTCCCGTGCTAAATCCTTTTTATTTACGTTATGGACTGGTCAAAGAGCAATTGCTCGCTACCAAAGCCGCCCATGTGGTGATTATCCATTTAGTTAAAATCATCACTTATGGTGCATTTGCCGCTTTGTCTAGAGAAGATGTCATTGCTGGATTCGCGATCGGGCTAGCGGCAATTCCTGCCAACCTAATTGGTAAAGCACTACTTAGTCAGATGAGTCCTTATCAGTTTCGCCAACTTGTTCTTGCCTTTATGGCAGTGGGTGGATTGTGGATGCTATGGGGACAGAGAAATTTATTTTTAGATGTGTTGTGATTTTGTCGAGGTATCGATACAGCAAAGAGTCTCTTTAATTAGTTTCACAAACAACAAAAAGCTAAAAGCAGTAGGTTAAACAGTTAGTTAAAAGCAAAGATTATCCTTAAGAGACATCTTAACAATCTGGGTAAAAAGGAGTGAAAGCCGTACACACAGAATGATGTTAACGCTGTGTTAATATTTACCTTAACCAGAACGCAGCAAAGTATGGGGTAACGCCATGTTTGAACGCTTTACAGAAAAAGCAATTAAAGTCATCATGCTGGCTCAAGAGGAAGCTCGCCGCCTCGGTCATAACTTTGTCGGCACAGAGCAAATTCTATTGGGTCTGATCGGAGAGGGAACTGGCGTAGCTGCCAAAGTACTGAAGTCGATGGGTGTAAACCTCAAAGATGCACGGATTGAGGTTGAGAAAATCATCGGACGCGGGTCTGGTTTTGTCGCAGTAGAGATTCCTTTTACACCTCGTGCCAAGAGAGTTCTAGAGTTGTCCTTAGAAGAAGCGCGCCAGCTAGGACATAATTACATCGGCACTGAACATTTATTACTGGGGCTAATTCGCGAAGGCGAAGGTGTGGCAGCTAGAGTTTTAGAAAATCTGGGCGTAGACTTATCTAAAGTCCGTACACAAGTAATTCGCATGTTGGGTGAGACTGCCGAAGTCTCCGCAGGTGGTGGTAGTGGTGGTCGAACCAAAACTCCTACCCTTGATGAGTTTGGCTCAAACCTGACTCAGCTAGCCCAAGATGGCAAGCTCGACCCTGTAGTTGGTCGTGAAAAAGAAATAGAACGGGTAATCCAAATTCTCGGTCGCCGCACCAAGAACAATCCTGTTTTGATCGGTGAACCAGGTGTCGGTAAAACCGCGATCGCTGAAGGTCTAGCACAGCGTATTTCTAATAGTGATATTCCCGATATTCTTCAGGATAAGCGGGTCGTCACCCTTGATATTGGTTTGCTAGTGGCAGGTACAAAATATCGTGGTGAATTTGAGGAACGCCTTAAAAAGATCATGGAAGAAATTCGCACTGCTGGCAATGTGATCTTGGTAATTGATGAGGTTCATACCTTGATCGGGGCAGGTGCGGCTGAAGGTGCAATTGATGCGGCTAACATTCTCAAGCCTGCTTTAGCACGCGGTGAGCTGCAATGCATCGGCGCAACTACGCTTGATGAATACCGCAAGCATATTGAGCGGGATGCTGCGCTTGAACGTCGCTTCCAGCCTGTCATGGTCGGTGAGCCTAGTGTTGAAGAAACCATTGAGATTTTGATTGGGTTACGTCAGCGCTACGAAGAGCATCACAAGCTGAAGATCGATGACGAAGCTCTAGTTGCAGCGGCAAGGCTTGCCGATCGCTATATTAGCGATCGCTTCTTACCCGACAAAGCGATCGATTTAATGGATGAAGCTGGCTCTCGAGTGCGCTTGATCAATTCGCAATTACCTCCTGCTGCTAAAGAACTTGACAAGGAATTGCGTCAAGCCCTCAAAGATAAGGATGATGCTGTTCGTAAGCAAGACTTTGATAAGGCAGCCGAATTGCGCGATCGCGAAATCGATCTCAAACAACAAATTCGCGCGCTCAGCCAAACCAAAAAAGCTGAAACTCCAGCCGAAGATGCACCTGAGATTCATGTAACCGAAGAAGACATCGCTTATATTGTCAGTTCTTGGACGGGCGTACCTGTCCTCAAGATTACCGAATCTGAGTCAGTCAAGCTGATGCAGATGGAGGAAACCTTGCATGGTCGCGTCATCGGACAAGATGAAGCTGTCAAAGCAATTTCACGCGCGATCCGCCGTGCGCGTGTCGGTCTGAAAAGCCCCGATCGCCCGATCGCTAGTTTTATCTTTTCAGGACCCACAGGAGTTGGTAAGACTGAGCTAACTAAAGCTCTTGCGGCTTACTTCTTTGGTTCCGAAGACGCGATGATTCGTCTTGACATGTCGGAATACATGGAGCGTCACACCGTATCAAAATTGATCGGTTCTCCTCCTGGATATGTCGGTTACAACGAAGGTGGTCAACTTACTGAGGCAGTACGTCGCCGTCCTTACACCGTTGTCCTATTCGATGAAATCGAAAAAGCTCACCCTGATGTCTTTAACTTGCTTTTACAAGTACTTGAGGATGGTCGCCTGACTGACTCCAAGGGTCGCACCGTTGATTTCAAAAACACTCTGTTGATCATGACTTCTAACGTTGGCTCTAAAGTCATCGAAAAGGGTGGTGGTGGACTGGGATTTGACTTTGCTGCTAGTCAAGAAGATGCGCTATATACGCGTATCCGCGCCCTAGTCAACGAAGAACTGAAGCAATACTTCCGTCCTGAGTTTCTCAATCGTCTTGATGAAATCATTGTCTTCCGTCAGTTGACCAAGCCCGAAGTCAAGGAAATCGCTGATCTGATGCTCAATGAGTTCTATAAGCGGATGCTTGATAAAGACATCATCCTCACGGTGACCGAGCGGTTTAAAGACTTGCTTGTCCAAGAAGGCTACAACCCTAGTTATGGTGCGCGTCCATTACGCCGCGCGATCATGCGCTTGCTTGAAGACTCGCTTGCGGAAGAGATATTGACAGGCAAAGTGCGCGAAGGTGCATCGGTGCAGGTTGATGTCGATGATGATGGCAAAGTCAAAGTGATAGAACAACAAGCTCTAAGTGCGGCTGAAAGCAACCTCCAGTTGCTACCCTCGGCATAGAATATAGAATAAACAAATTTTAAGCTCTGCGCTAAGCACAGAGCTTAAAATTTGTTTTGGTTAGTAGATATCGGTTAGTAGATAAGCGGATCGCGCTAAATTTAAAAAAAGCTTCATGAGTGCCACCAAGCGTAATATTGCCGTGAAATCAAATCCTCTGCCGCCTACCAAGTTACAGTCAGGTGCAGAGGATCTGTCATCTGCGGAGATGCCTGAAGTCATTGTCGTTGCTGACAAAATTGAGGAAGCTGCTGTACTTGCACCTCTAACTGTCGCCGATGTTGAGGGGGGCGACCTCAAACCAATTCCGAGCAAAGCTGTCCAAAAATCTCAGCCAGAGACAAAACCTGACCCTGAAATATGGCAGGTACGGTTTAAAACTTTGGATGGCAAGCTTAATCTATTATTGCCAACAGAGAAAAAAGTCAAACTGGCGATCGCACAGTCACCCAACCCCGAATCCTTACTCGATTTGACTTGGCAAGAAATGATCACTCAGCTAGAGCAGCGTATGGCAGCGAGTGGGCATGACTGGAAACCGCGCACCCAGGTATATTTACAAACAGGCGATCGCTTGTTGGATACGCGCCAATTTCAAGAATTATCTGAAGCACTGCAAAACTATCAGCTTTTGCTACATTGTGTAGTCACAAATCGCCGCCAGACCGCAATTAATGCTGCAAGTATGGGCTTCTGTGTAGAGCAGGGAACTATCTTTCAGGAGATATTAGGATTTAATCCAATTCCTAATGCTCCGACTGATGATCCGCTATACGTTAAGATGACCGTAAGATCGGGTACAGAAATTCGGCACTCTGGCAGTATTATTGTCTTCGGTGATGTTAATGCTGGTGCAGAACTGATCTCGGATGGCGATATCATTGTATGTGGCAAACTGAAAGGGCTTGCCCATGCAGGTGTTAAGGGTAATGCTCAAGCAGTCGTGATGGCTTTGCATCTAGATGCAACTCAAATTAGGATCGCTAGTTTTATCGCCCGTGTTGAAAGTCCTGGTACTTCTTTTTGCCCAGAAGTCGCATTTGTGAGTAGTCAAGGCGCACCTGCGATTCAAATCGTCCAAGTTATTGACTTTTCATCTGTTAATCACTTTCCGTTAAACTATCCCTCGCTAATCAGTAATTCGTAAACATGAGTCGCATTATCGTTGTTACCTCTGGTAAAGGTGGTGTCGGCAAGACCACATCTTCAGCAAATCTCGGCATGGCACTCGCCAAGCTAGGACGCAAAGTGGTTTTGGTTGATGCTGACTTTGGCTTGCGAAATCTCGATCTGTTATTGGGATTAGAAAATCGTATTGTGTATACTGCCCTAGAGGTGATTGCGCGAGAATGTAAGCTCGACCAAGCCCTAGTCAAAGATAAGCGTCAGCCCAATTTATCCTTATTAGCCGCTCCGCAAACTCGCAATAAAACTGCAATTACGGCTGCACACATGAAAGCGTTGGTGGAGGTATTAAGCCGCTATTTTGACTATGTTTTGATTGATTGTCCTGCGGGTATTGAGTCAGGATTTCAAAATGCGATCGCTGGTGCAAAGGAGGCCATCGTGGTCACGACTCCAGAGATTTCGGCTGTGCGTGATGCCGATCGCGTAGTGGGACTATTAGAAGCAAATCGGATTACTGATATTAAACTGATCGTAAATCGCATCCGTCCTGCAATGGTCAAAAACAATGACATGATGAGTGTTGAGGATGTGCTAGATATTTTGTCAGTTAAATTAATCGGCGTAATTCCTGATGATGAACAGGTGATAGTTTCTACAAATAAAGGGGAACCATTGGTGTTGTCAGATAAGCCATCTCTGGCTGGTACTGCCTATATGAATGTGGCAAAAAGACTCGAGGGCAGGGAGGTTGAGTTTTTGCAACTCGAAACTCCGCCCAAAGGGATTTTTGCGCGTCTGACAAACTGGATTAGTGGAAACGCTTGATGAGGCTTGACATGATTTCAACACTGCTCGATCGCCTATTTCAAAGAAGTAATGTTCCTAGTGGAGCGCAAGTCAAGCATCGTTTGAAATTTATCCTTGCCCATGATCGAGCGGCGATCGAGCCACAGGTGTTTGCAAACATGCGCCAAGAAATCATGCGTGTAGTTTCAAAATATGTTGAGCTTGATGAAGCCTCACTTGATATTCGCTTAGAATCTGATAAGCGCATGACCGCGCTAATTGCAAATCTGCCGATTCGGATGGTGCGAGAAGATTTGCCTGATCTTGAGGCTCTCTTCGATCAGCCGAGCCAAGAACATACTGAACTAGATAAATCTAGCTCATCAGCAATGGAAATGGATATGTCAGCAGAAGCTGCCCTTGACGAGATCGCTGCTAAAGAAATTATAAAATCTCTACCCGAAAATATTTCTCTAGAAAGTATCGCCATAATTGCAGAACGGACTACAGAAGTAACTAGCAAACTCAGGATTGCGGCGAATAAGTCAGAAAATAGTAGTGAAGATGATCGTGCCGAAATTAAGATAGATAAAGTAAGTATTTCCGATGATTCTGCTTCTATTACTTCTGAGGAAGAAGGAGATGAGCAACCAAGCGATCAGTTAGAATTATCACTAGAATTACCTGATGTTTCGGAATCTCAGGAAGTAGTAATCCATGAAACTCCTGAACTTTATAACCAAGTGCAGGGGTGATTTATATGATAATTAGAATAGAAGTTTTCGCATAGATTTTGACACAATTTCCATTTGATTTTAATGACTTACCAACACCAGCTTATTTAGTGGGTGGATGGGTGCGCGATCGCTTATTAAATCGACAGGGCAAATATCTTGATCTCGATTTTGTATTACCAGAAAAAGCGGTAGAGACGGCTCAGGCGATCGCCCGTAAGTACAAAGCTGGATTTGTGGTGCTAGATGCAGAGCGTCAAATTGCGCGAGTTGTATTTAAAGATGGCACGGCGGATTTTGCTCAGCAAATGGGTAATAGCTTAGTTGCTGATTTAGGGCGGCGTGATTTTTGTATGAACGCGATCGCGATCGAATGTCACCATATAGAACAAGATTTTGTTGATCCATTTGATGGAATTGGGGATTTAGAAGCGCGGAGAATCAGGATGGTTGCGCCTGAAAACTTGGCAGATGATCCGTTGCGGATTTTGCGAGGATATCGACAAGCGGCTCAACTGGGATTTGAGATAGAAGATTTGACTCGTCAAGTTTTGATTAAACTTGCGCCAAAATTAAAGGCTGTGGCTGCGGAACGAGTTCGCTCAGAATTAGGTTATTTATTGTCTATTTCTCATGGAAGTCAATGGATGATTGAATTAGCTAATGATCGCATTTTAGATGATTGGTTACCGCCTCAGAGTTTAAATTTGGAGAGATTTGCGAAAGTAGAAGATGCACTTTCTACACTGTTAGCCAAATTTCCTAGTTTAGAATTATTTTTTAATAAGCAATTATCAGGCGATCGCTATGCATTAGTAATTGTTAAGCTAGCATCTTTAACTAATAACGCCACTGCCTTAGAGTCACTGGGTTTGAGCCGTGCTGAACAACGTTGGTTAGTCGGTATTTTGCGCCATCTGCCCAAGTTTATGACTCTTTTAGAGAGTGCTTCATTAAAAGAGCAGTATCAATTTTTTCAACCGACTTTAGAATTTTTCCCAGCGATCGCTGTTCTTGCTCTAGCGAGTGATCATGAGTTTGAAGCAATCGCGCATTGGCTGGAGCGTTGGCTAAATCCTGATGATGCGATCGCTTATCCTGTGTCCCTAATTACGGGAGATGATTTGCGAAAAGATTTGGGAATAGCTCCTAGCCCTAAGATTGGTGAATTACTAGAAAGTGTAAAAGTTGCTCAAGTGGAAGGGAAGATTAATTCTAGAGAAGAGGCGATCGCTTTCATTAAGGCAATTAATTTCTAAATTTTTACTAGCTCAGAGCCATTAATCGATTTGCGAACGTGGATTTGGGTGGGCAGGCGATCGGCTAGAGATTGAATATGCGTAATTACACCAATGAGGCGATCTTGTTGACGGAGAGATTCAAGGATTTGGGTGACAGATTCGAGGGTTTCGCTGTCGAGAGTGCCAAAACCTTCATCTAAGAACAGGCTGCCAAGTTCGATTCCCATTGATAGCCTTTCTGATAAGGCTAGTGCCATTGAGAGGGAAGCGGCGAATGTTTCACCACCAGAAAGGGTCTTCACACGCCGCTTTTCGCCGCCATTCCAGTTGTCGGACACCCAATAATCGCCGCTTTCGATTTGGAGAATATAACGATTATCGGAAAGCTGTTGGAGCAGAACTGAGGCACGGTTGGCGAGTTCTTGTTGAAGACCATCAAGGATATATTCTTGGAATTTATCAGACTTTAAGTCTTGAGCGAGGGTGTGATAGATTTGCTCTTGAGATAATAGAGAGTTTTTGCGAGTTTCTAATTCTTGTGATTCTTGACGTTTTTGCTGTGCTTGTTCTAGCCATGCTTTGACGGAGGCGCGATTTTCAGTGGATATTTGGAGGTTTTGTTCTATCTGTTGTAAATCTTCGCGCAATTTAGCGATCGCTTGTTCATCTGTAATTTGATCGGCGATCGCCTCATTGACCATTTGCAAACGAGTTGTTAATTCTTGCACTTGATGTTGATAATTATTGATTTCTTTTTGCCATGATTCCATCTGCGATCGCGAAACTTGGTAGCTAAGAAATTCTGATTCGATGAAATTTAAAGTAGCTAGTTCTACTTGCCAACTTGCTTCTTGTTGAGAGCATTCAGAGAGCGCCAAATTATGATCTTCTTGAGCTTTAGTTGCGGCTGATTCCCATCTCACAAAATTTTCACGAGCTTTTTGATAAGCAGCATCGATCATTTTTAAGCGATCGCTTAGCTCTGATTTAGCTTGCAAAATTGCTCTTTCTAAGTCTTTGTAACTCTTGCCTGCGCTAATTTCTTGCAAACGCTGTAAGACATCTTGCGATTGTGATTGTCGGTGCGATCGCTCTTGTTCCGCTTTCTGAGATTCTGTTTGCGCTAGCTGTAGAGATTCTTGAATCGTATTAAGTTTACTTTCGGCATGGCGGCAAGCGATCGCGGTTTCTTTCTGCTCAATAACTAGCTTTTGATATTGCAAATGTGATGTTTCTAAGTTAGTTTCAGCCATATCTTGTTGTTGAACTAAACCAAGGGAATAAATATTATTACAAACAGGGCAAGAATCACCATCATGTAATCCAGCACGCAAAGCATTGATATAAATGCTATTTGAGTCGATAGGAGAAAGCGCGATCGCATTCTCAATATGTTGCAGTTTTTGAGTTATGGTCTGCAATTCTATTTCCGCTTGCTTTTTAACTTTTGTCGTTTTTTCGAGAGCTTGCGATCGCTCTAAAGCATTTTTATGAGCGCGTTCCAATTCAGATGTAGATTGTTGCTGTTGAGTGTTGAGAGCTTCTGCTACGGATAGATTACGCTCTTGGATGGCGATTTGATTTTGGACTTCAATTTGATTAGCGCGAAATTGATCAACAATTTGTTGCTGCTGATCCAATTCCCGCCTTGTAGTTTCCAGATTTTGATTTGTGCTGGCTAGTTCTGCGATCGCATTCTTGACTCGCTTACGACTGGTTTGGACACTTGTCCAAGTGCTGACAATGGAGTTAGCTAATTGAGCATTACGCAATTGAGTTTCTAAAGATCGGATTTTAGTCGCATTTTCTTGAAGTTGCTCCAACTTTACAGATATTTGACTATATTGCTGAATTTGAGCAAATAATCTTTCTTCTGTTTCTAATAACTTGCGATGCTGGTTAGATTTAATAGTTAATTCAGGAATAGAAGTTTCAAGATTTTCTAATTCTGTTTGTTGCGCGATTACTTCAGCATTAGTCGGAGATTGGATGCTTTCAAGAACTTTTTCTAATCCTTCTCGCTCCGCTTTAAAACGAATAGTGCGATCGCTTGCCTCCTTCCGCATTTGCTCAAAGATTTGAAATCCTGCTAACTGTCGTAAAATTTCGCGCCGCTTACCTGCTTCACCTTTGAGAAACTCATCAAATTGCCCCTGAGGTAAGATGATCACTCGCGTAAAAGTCTTAAAGTCCATGCCGATAATCTCTGCGACATTTTGGGTGCTACATCTTTCCCATTCTTCGCCAATTAATTCTTCTAATATGAAGTTGGGAACAGCAGTTTTGCCACGATTGCGCCATGTGCGTACCGCCTTGTATTCAGTTTGCCTGATCACAAACCGAAATTCTACTTTTAATTGCTTAGCTCCTTGACTGACTAATTCCTTTGGTGAGTTAGGCTTTTGAGATACTTCGTCATAGAGAGCAAAAGTAATCGCATCTAATAACGAAGTTTTCCCTGCGCCTGTCGCACCCGTGATCGCAAACAAATCAAGGCTAGAAAAATCTAAAACTTGACGAGTACGAAAACTGGTAAATCCTTCGACAATTAGCTCAATTGGACGCATCGCTAAACTCCATATACAAATTTTTGAATGCTTCAATCACGTCAGGTGATAAAACTTTTTCGCGATCGCTATAAAACTTGTGAAACTCCGCGATCGCATCAAAGCGATCGCCATCTTTCAGCTCTATTATTTTTGCGGATTGGCTCTGGATTAACTTCGGCTCGACCATTACCGCTTGCGGACAAGCTTTGCGGACGCGATCAGCTAACCCGATTGGTGGTGTATCGACTGCGATCGCAAATTTGAGATATCCCACATAATCTTGATGCGCTTCCAAATGTTCGTCAAGATGATCGATATGACATTCCACCCTTTTAAGTGGCTTTTGGCAAGTAAGCGGCTGAAACTGCACTTTTGCAGGTCTTCCCACTTCCACTTCAATTAAATTAAATCCCTTTACTTCGTTCACTTCACCAAAATCTACTTGAATTAATGATCCTGCATAATAGGTCGGTGCAGCATTGGCAATCTGTTGAGGACGATGGATATGACCTAAGCCTACATACTGACATTCTGAAGGAATTGATTGTCCTGAAAGGCTATAGACAGAACCACTATAAAAAGCAGCCTCTGAGCCTGTAAACTTCGCACCATCAACGGTCATATGCGCCATCATTACATTCACGGCATCAGTTTTAAATGCATTAGCCAGATTTTGCAAAACATAAGTTACTAAGGTTTTGTAATCATTGCGTTGCTCAACAGCATCTTTGTTCCAAATATCTTCAGCCGCTAATAAGCGCCGCTCTGAAGCGAAAGGCATCGCGCCGACACAGAGCTTGCCGTTAGCAGTATCAATACTGACAACTCCCCCTTCTTCAGCTATTCTCGGTCGACCTAAAGCTCTCACCCCTGCAAGAGATAGTAAATGCGCGAGACTATCGATTCGATTTGCTGAGTCGTGATTACCTGCGATCGCTACTGAGGGAATACTTAACTGATTGAGCTTATAGAAAAAGTCATAAGCAACTCGCTCAGCCTCAGTCGTGGGATTCGGTACATCAAAAATATCTCCTGCCACAAGCACCGCATCAACTTCAAATTCCTGAGCGTATTTGAGGATTTCTTCTAATGCTAAGGCAATTTCGGAAGTGCGATCGACTCCCTTTAATTTCCTGCCTAAATGCCAATCAGAGGTATGGATTAAACGCATATTATTTCACCAATGTTAGTGACTTTAGTACTTGCATATAAACTCCCATTCCCACAGGCTCACAACGCTTGAACCCACCATCGGCAGTACTATCTGGAATACTTCCACCTGAAATGAGTGCTGGATTTCCTTTTATCTCTAAGAAGCTCGAAATACTTCTGATACTGTTGTCACGAGCATTATCCGTATAAACTATCACTGAGCCAAACTCCGTTTGAACTTGGTTTGCTCTTTGCAATCCTCGTGAACCAGAGCTAGAAGAACGAATGCTAATACAGGTATTGTTTTCCCCTTGATAGGCGATCGCGTAACCAGAGTCATCATCACCATTGGTATATTTGTTCGCTTCTCCCTTGGCATAAACTAAGCGAAATCCTTCTGGAACAAAATTTGGGGCAATAATTGGGATTGGCAATTGCAGAAGCGCTGCTTTTTGCTCTGAAGCCAATAAATTCCCAGATTCTTTCAGTGAAAGTTGCTTAACTTGTGACTGATCAGCCTGCACTTTTACGGTTGGTTGTTGCTTGGGTAATTCTGCTGTTGTTTGAGGTTTAGCTAAGTTTTCTTTTTCTGGATTGATAGCAGGTTGTTGACTACAAGCAGTAGATTGAAAAATAATATTTAGCAAGATAAATGGAATAAATAATTGCGATCGCATTAACTATTCTCCTATAGGAATTACGCAGCAGTTACTTTATTTTAAAGGTTTTACGATGCAGATCGCTATAGCCAATTTGCGCGATCGCTTCTCGATGCTTAAGCGTACCATAGCCTTTATTCGCAGCAAGATCATAGCCCGTATAGATTTCAGCTAGTTCTACCATCTTGCGATCGCGCCATACTTTGGCGATAATACTTGCAGCGGCAATCGAGATCGATAGAGAATCGCCTTTAATTACGATGGTTTGGGAAATGGGAGTAATTAGTTTAAATCGCAAAAGTTGATTGCCATCAATTAAACAGTGATTTGGTTGGGGCTGTAACTGCGCGATCGCCCTTTCCATCGCCAATAAACTCGCGGCGAGAATATTTATTTCATCAATTTCATCAACCGATGCAGTGCCAATAGTATAAGCGATCGCCACTTCACGAATAATGCGATCAAGATGCTCTCGGCGTTTGGGTGATAGCTTTTTGCTATCAGTCACACCCAGATTTTCTAAATTTGCTAACTGTTCGATGGGCAGAATCACTGCCGCTGCAACTACTTCACCGAATAAGCAACCGCGTCCAACTTCATCGACACCTGCAACTGGATAGTTTTTAATTTCTAGCGATCGGATATATTCTCGTTCCATAGATAATAACTTTATATTAAGAGAGGGTTCGCATAGCGAACCCTCTCTTAATATAAAGTTAGATTTATAGCTGTAGTCATTTGCGTTAAGACCAATCAAACCCTAAAAAGGGTGAGGCGTTGCATTGCGACGCCTCACCCTTTTTACTAGATAGAGCTATTGTCAATTTTGCGGATTGCGACTATCGCAGGTTTCGGATAGGCATTAGACTTTTTGGCTGGCCAATTCGAGCCGATTGGAACTTGGCGAGTTTGCATAAACTCTTTCCCATCAGTGGTTCGCATTGCAAATTTACGAGATTCAAAAGCCATATCTTTGCGTACACCTGCGATTTCACCTGGGTGCTGCACAGATAAAAACAAAGTCTGTTGATCACGCGAAAACAATGGTCCTGTAGTTTCACATTCCATTGGACCAAATCCGAAAAGGAAAGCTTTACCGACATCATTGCCAGATGTTGGTAAGAACCAAATCGAGCTATTGCCATATAGCCCACGCAAATCTGACTGACTGACTGGCTTGTCTGATTTATCTTTGCGACTAGGAACGGCGCGATTGTATTTTTCGCTAGAGATATCTGTCACCATCCAGACATTGCCACTGCGATCGATTGCTAGATTGTCAGGATTAGTAAATCCGAGACCACCTTCGGCTGGCTCTCCGCCTGTAGCTACCATTGTCCATTTAAAATTCATTGACTCTGGTTTATTATCAACTTCATTTAAACGCATAATCCAACCATGTTCTAAGGCTTTACCATCAGCACCTTTAAAGATGCGTAAGTCTGGACTGCCATCACTAGAACTAGCAGAACCTGAAGTAAAGGCGATGAATAGAGAACCATCTGGGGCAACTTCGGTATCTTCGGGACGTGCTGTGCAGGTTGCACCTACGGCATTACCTGCGTAGTGAGCGTCGATCAAGATTGCGCCCTGTTTTTCGCGATCGCTGCCAACATAAAGATCGCCCAATGTTTTAAACTTAGACTTAAACATCGCAATCTCTTCTTCTTTAGTAGCCTTGAAAGTACCGCCTTCTGGACGTTGAGGCAGAGGCAACATTTTGCCAGCGAGGACATCAATTTTATGGGGATTGATCGGCGTAGAAGCTCGTAAGGCGATCCAACTACCCGAACCATCAGCATTAAACTTGGCGGCATAGAGCATTCCCGATGTCAATAGTTGGGAATTTGCCTTGTTTTTAGGGTCTTTGATTAGATTCTTGCTGACAAATTTATAGAGATGTCCACCACGGCGATCGCAACCAGAATAAAATACTAGCGGTTTACCAGCTTCAGCGCGAATACCCACAGCTTCATGACGATAGCGCCCTAGCCAAGTGTGCTTAGTGCCGTAGTCATCAGGATTTGCTGGATCGATCTCAACCATCCAGCCATATTTATTACCTGCCAATCCAAACACATTGCCAACTCCATTTAGTTCACCTTCATCCTTACTAAACTTCTTTTTGCTAGGATCAAGAGAAGTTCCATCAGCCATGACTGATTCGGGTACAAAGTTTTGGAAGTTCTCTTCGGCACTAAATACAGTTCCCCAAGGAGTTGTACCGCCTGCACAATTGTTGAATGTACCGATAATGCGATCGCCTAATTTATCGGTATAGCCCAATCCCTTCTCTTTGCGGAAAATCTCTACAGATGGTCCCGTGGCTTTGAGATAACGACCATCTTCTAAACCTGAGATACCAGTCACGCGGCGATCAGATGCAGAATTGGTTCGTTCCCATTTACCTGACTCTGTACGGCGGACAGAAATCACACCAATACCTAGATCAATCAAAGCTTCTTTGGCAATCAATTCAATTTTTGCTTTGAGCGGATCGCCTGATTTCAAAGCCCATGCATCGATATCCTTTTTATCTAAAGCTTTGATTTCAGCGGCGACTTCTGCGAAAGGCAAAGATTTACCAACAACTTGTTCGTAGGCTTGCTCCCAAGGAATGCTACTGATATATTCAAAATTAACGGTCAAGTAACCTTCATTTTTTCCTGTTTCAACTAGAGACAAATAGTCATTGTTATAGCCAAAGCGTGAATCTCCAACTTTATCGCCCCATGCGGCAATCACATCGTAGACAAATCCTTCGGGCAGTACGAGATCGTCAACTACTTCAAAGCTTTTGTAGGCTATAGCCTGTTTTGAGGAGGCGATCGCATCTGTTAGCAATGGCATCGTGCCTTTGATTGGTTTGAAACTGAGCTTTGAAGATGTTGCGGCAAAAGCAGCCTCGCTTGACTCAGAACCCATGAAAGGCATCGAAAATCTTGGTACTAGGCGATCGCGAGGAACTACATCAAACAACATCGCTCCGCTAATTCCACCGATAAAAGTTAAGAAATCTCTACGTTTAATGGTCATCTTATTTAATGTTCTGGCGTTGTTTTTGTAAGCGTTGACTCTATTCCTAACTTTAGCGTCATCAGTTTAAGACAAGGTAAACTTATGGTTAGGGTAAGTAATAATCTGAAATTTAAACTTATGTCAAAATCAATAAAAAGATTTACTAAAAGATTTACTAAAAAATTTATTTTTAAGCTTTGGATTTACACTTACGCGATCGCATTCAGCACAATTGCGATCGCTGATATAGCGATCGCCCAAAACTCATTAACAAAAACCGTAGATCGAACCGAAGATTGCGAAATTCTGATCGTGGGCGGTGGTATAGCTAGCACAGCCTCGGCTTATGAAGGATTACTAGCGGGTCGGACTGTCTGCATGACCGAGATTACCGATTGGATTGGCGGACAGCTTACCTCGCAAGGCACATCGGCACTAGATGAAGCCAAAAAACAGCGCAATCTTTGGTACTTTCCGCAAGGCTACACAGAATTTCGCAAGCGGATAGAACAGAAATATGGCAAACTAAACGCGGGAGATTGTTGGGTTAGCGTTTCTTGCTTCATTCCCAATACTGCGCAGCAAATACTTGTGGAGATGTTGCAAGAAGCAGCACAAAAAGGGAATGGCAAACTGAAATGGTTCCCAAATACGGTAATTAAAAAGTTAGAAATGGGCGCTAATGGTAAATTGATCGGGAGTGCGATCGCGATCCAACATAGCCCTGCACCAAATACACCCGCCCTAAACACCGAGCCACTTTCACAAATTATCGAAGATGCTTATGGTTACGAAAATTCGCCGCGATTACAAAAACAAGTAATTCGCTTTGTGCCTTTAAAAAATACTCAAAATCAACAGCGTGATTGGTTTGTGATTGACTCCACCGAAACAGGCGAAATCATTGCTCTGGCTGATGTTCCCTATCGAGTTGGTATCGATCCGCGATCGCATCTCAATCCATCATCTCCCGTAACGACAAATGATCCTTACTGCACACAGGGATTTACCTATACATTTGCGATGGAGCAAACTCCAGAAGCTCAACCTCAGAATAAGCCTAGTTTTTACGATCGCTACTTACCCTATTACGGCTCTGACCCGAAATCAAACCTAGCTAACTTCGACACAATCTTCACCTATCGCCGCATTTGGAGCGCTGAAGCTGAGAACCCTAAAAAGAACGCGTTTGGAGTTTCTGCCATGAAAGCAGGTGATATCTCCATGCAAAACTGGGTTTGGGGCAACGATTATCGCCCAGGGACAGCGCAAGATAATCTCATTTATTCTAGAGAGCAATTGCAGCGATCGGGTCAGTTAGAGATAGATGGATGGATGGGCGGATTGCGAAAAGAAACGCTCAAAAGTGGTGAAGAGATTGCACTAGGATTCTATTACTGGCTAGTAGCGGGGACAACTGATTCGCAGCAAAAAACTAATTGGAAAAAACCTTTCCCAAATCATCGCTTACTCACAGGACTTGACTCACCGATGGGAACCATGCATGGACTCTCAAAATATCCCTACATCCGTGAATCACGGCGGATTATCGGTCGCCCTTCCTATGGATATCCTGAAGGCTTTAGCATGTCTGAGATCGATGTCTCGCAGGTAGACTTTAGTGCTGAGATTTATCGCCAGACTCTCTCGGAAAAAACTTATCGTAATTTATGGAAAGCTCTTGCAGGTTTAGAATCAACTAGCGCGATCAAAAATGATACTCCTCCCAATCAAATTTCCCGCCGCACCCGTTCGACAATTTATCCAGACGCGATCGGCATCGCCCAATATTATTTAGATTTCCATCCTTGCTTAAGTGAATATCCAGTCGAAAAAGCTGGTAATACCGAACGTGCAGGGGTACGCAATGGTCATGGAGCCGCATTTCCTGGTCAGATACCACTGCGATCGCTAATTCCCCAAAAAGTCGATAATCTGATTGTGTCTGGCAAAAATATTGCCTACAGTTACATCGTTGCCGCAGGTTATCGTGTGCATTCCTACGAGTGGTCGGTCGGAGCCGCCGCAGCCACTACAGCAGATTTTGCGCTCTCAGAAGGAATTTTCCCTTACCAATTAGTTGAAGATTTGCCGAGAGTTAGCTCTCAGCTCAGGCAATTACAGCAGAAGCTGGTGCAGAACAAGAATGCGATCGCCTTCCCTGATACTTCTATTTTTAATCTCAATTGGAGCGATTGGAAAATTTGGTAAATATTAATTAATATTAATTAATCTAAAAACATGATTCGTCCACGCAGCGAGGGAATCATGCTTTTAGATTAATTAATATCTGTTGATGAAAAAGAGCTTGTTGTTTGAGTTGACTTACGCGATCGCCTAATCCTAAAGCCTGATTTTTGTCTTGATTTTCCAGAATTTCAATCCAATTATCAGCAAGAATATGAGCATCATCAGGTAAATTCTCTAATTCCCAACCAGAGATACCCAAATCTTCCATTAAATAAGAGACTTTCGGATCGTAGCTAATTGCTGAACATTGACAACCCTCAGATGCAGCCATGATCAATCCATGTAAACGCATCGCGATCGCTAAATCAACACCTCGAAAGATTCCTTTGAGACAGCGCGGGTCTTTTTGAATAATAATTTGACTGCGATTAGCTATCTTGTCATTGAGAGCATCACAAATTGTTTGAGCGATCGCTTTATCTTGGGCAGGTTGAAATGGAATGAGCAAAATATAAGCATTAGTTTGCGATTGCAGCTTTTGCAACGCCTCGGTAATCGTGGCAAGCCGATAGGTCGTCAGCGCAGGATGCGATCGCAAAACTACAGCCACACGAGGACGAGATATATCAGCATAGATATCCATAGGCGTAGCCGCCAAAGCCCAGACAGGATCAGGAGCAACCACACTTTTGATTTGCCAATCTGCCAACAAATCAGCCGAATGGCGATCGCGCACAGATACAGTCGTACAGCCTCGAAAAGCTCGTTTGGCAATCCATTTACTTAAGCGATGTTTTAGTGGTCCCACCCCTTGCGCCCATGCTACCGTCTGCAAGCCCATCCCCTGCGCTAAACCCATTAACCCACCATAATAAATCGGATTTCTAGCACTGGTAGCATCTTGCATCAGACTACCGCCACCCCAAATAAACATATCCGATCGCTTTAATACATTGATCAATCCAAACACTGAATAGCGATCGCTAGCTTCGACTTTATGGAGATTTTCTGTAGCTTTAGGGTTGGCAGACAACACCATCGGTTGGACATCCTTAGGCAACATTTGTAATAAAGTCGCCAGCAAAGCTTCATCCCCACCATTGCCCATTCCGTAATATCCGCACAAAACTACACGCCGCATATCTACTTGCCTAACTATTTTGAGAATTGCTCAAGAAGCATTATTCTCTCGCAAAAGTAGCGCCTACCACTAGCGTTATGCCAATTACCAACCAAATCAATGACACAAATTCAGGGCTGATCAAGCTGTTTCCCAACTGGAATATCGCGATCGCAGTTCCCATGATACAGGCGATCGCGATCGCCAATAACCAACGCCAGCGAGAATTAGCTAAAGGTTTAGCTGATCTTTTTAAATTATTCTGGCGTGGAGTCTGACTATAAACTTGAGTCCCGCTATATCTTTGGGGCGCACTTTGCCTAAGTCTAGACTTTAACTGCTTTCGACCCAAATATATGCGTTTTTCGAGCTTTTTCAGACGCAGCCAAAAAAGTAGTAACAAGGCGATCGCAATCAAGCCTAGAGCAATTACTAACTTCACTAAAGTTAGCAGCAGGTCTATACTTTGTTGATTGGATAAAACAATTGCCATATATGCTGCAATTAAGCCAAATTGCGGATTTACAATATGTCATTGTTTCACTTGGCTCTAAACTACACAAACTAGAAATCGTCAGCAAAAATGCCAGTAAAAACATTAAAATCAAAGAGTCTAGTCCCCACGTGTAGCGTGGGGACTAGACTCTTTGGGTTAGCTACTTAAGTAGGTTAATTCCACATTTGGAGCAAGCGTAATCACATCACCGTTCCGCAAATCATAAGAAGATGCTAATTTGACATGATGATTAATGATTACACCATTGACGCTAGGCTTGCCCGCCAAATCTCCATCAATAATTTTATACAAATATCCCCCGCTTTCTCCCGGAACTCGAAGCAATACGGCATGTTGACGCGAGACAAATCGTGAATAAAGCTGAATATTATTATTCACATCCCGTCCAATTGTGTACTTTAAGCTATCAAGTACGAGTTTTCTATTGCCTCTCGCGTCTGTAATTAATAGCGTGTGACTAACGTGTGTTTCGCTCATTAGCTCACCAAAAAAGGAAGTAGATGTCGCTTACTAGCGAGAAGTATATGCTAATGGTAGGCATTTGGTTTAATCTCGCTTTACTTTATTCTACAGTCAGATATTCTACAGCTAGATTTTTTATCAAAAACCTCAAATTAGTTTTGGGGCAAGATACAAAATATGTACTTCAGGCGCGAAGGTGACAATATCACCATTTTGAAGATCATAAGCAGAAACTTGTTGCATTGCATTTAGGACAATCCCATTTTTGCTGAGCTTCCCCGAATCACTACCATCGACAACTCGGTAAGTCTCAGGGCGATCGCGATGATGCACTTTGATCAAAACCGCGTGATATCGCGACACAAAATCAGAATTTAGTCGCACAGTGTTGTCTGCGTCACGACCAATTGTATATTTATCCTCAGCCAGTGTCATCTTACGGGTTCCGCTACTGTCAGTCACTACCAAAATATGGTCAGAGGTAAAGTTAATACTAATTTCACTTTCATCATGGATTTGTTCTGGCATATGTTTATTAATTAATTTATCCCTGAATTTGTCTATCGCAATCTTAGAAAAGAGGGGTGTCACAAAACAGCATCTCTTCTTTCTGTTAATCTTAGTAAAGAATTTACATTAGAGAAATATTGCCGTGGACGTTACCGAGATCGCACGCCAAACTCAACTTTTATCACAGCGCCTGAGTATTGCTCAGGACTATCTTTGACGTACCTGCGATCGCGGCTAAAATCAGTGACCTAGAACAAACAGCCGCCCAACCCGAATTTTGGGAAAATAGCAGCCAAGCTCAAAAAACAATGCGCGAACTAGACGCGCTGAAATCATATCTCGAAAAGTTTGATCGCTGGCGGACAAATATCGAAAACCTAGAAGCGATCGCCGAATTGCTAGCCCTTGAAGATGACAAAACTTTAGCGATCGAAGCCAAACAAAGTCTAACTCAGTTGTTGCAAGAAATGGATCGCTGGGACCTAGAACAGTTGCTGTCAGGGACATATGACAAATATGATGCGGTGCTAACAATCAATGCAGGTGCAGGTGGCACTGACTCGCAAGATTGGACGGAAATGCTGCTGCGAATGTATACCCGTTTTTGTGAATCGCAAGGTTACAAAGTTGAGATATCGGAAATATCTGAGGGTGAAGAAGCAGGTGTAAAATCTGTAACCCTGCTCGTACATGGACAATATGCTTATGGCTATCTTGCCCCTGAAAAAGGCACACACCGCCTAGTTAGAATTTCTCCTTTTAATGCTAATGATAAGCGGCAGACCAGTTTTGCGGGTGTAGAAATCATGCCATTACTAGAAGAAGACGTTGACCTAGAAATTGATCCCAAAGAGTTAGAAATTACGACCACCCGAGCAGGTGGTAAGGGTGGTCAAAACGTTAACAAAGTTGAAACAGCGGTACGAATTACCCATTTACCCACAGGTATTTCCGTGCGTTGCACACAAGAGCGATCGCAGTTGCAAAATAAAGATAATGCGATGCGATTGCTTAAGGCTAAATTGTTAATTATTGCCCAAGAACAACGCGCTTTAAAGATCGCTGATATTCGCGGCGATATTGTCGAGGCAGCTTGGGGGAACCAAATTCGCAACTATGTTTTTCATCCTTACCAGTTAGTCAAAGACTTACGCACAGGTGAAGAAACCACGAATATTCAAAGTGTGATGGATGGCGATCTTGAGCCTTTTATTCAGTCGTATTTACGGCAACAAAATCAGCCAGTTTAAGTCAATAAATTTACGTCCCTAGTGTTCTTGCCGATATTCTTTGATTAAATTATGAATAAGCTGCCTCAGAAGCTTTCGATTTATCTAAATAACCTAAATAAATGTATAGGTACTGCTAACCTGCTGGGTTTATGTGTTGCCCTGTCCGCGATCGCCCTGCCTCTCATCAATAGCGAAAGTGCGATCGCGCAAACTTCCTCAAGCGTAATCCAGTTAAATAATATTCTTGCCCAAGCCGCCCTGGGTGACGATCAGATAACTCGCTATGCCGCCGCCGTTAATGCGATCGAAAACAAGCGACTAGAAATTTTTCGGACTGCCAAAAACAACTCTAACTGGAGTGATGTCGCCAATCTCGCTGAGTCACAGCAAACCAAAGTTTGTGACCTTGCCCAACCGCCCGAATTTTTGCAAGCGCTCTGCAACGAGTTACGCAGCTTCACCGAAAAAGAAATTCGTCAGCGTGGATTTACAAACAAAGAATTTAACCAAATCACTCGAGAGCAAAGACAAAACCCATATTTAAGAGGTTTAATCCAAGCCAAGCAAATGCAACTACGCAGCAGCAAATAATCTTTGAAACCCATATAAAACAAAAAATTAGTTCGCCCGCTGCGTGGGCGAACTAATTTTTTGTTTTATTTTTTAATTAATTGATTTGCCAAAATGACCAAAATCGTCTATAAGAAACAAGGCAAAATCAGACATATGCGACATTGGTTAGAATTATTTTTGGTTGTCCTATTGACAACGGTCACTTACAGTCTATAATCCCTCCATTGTTTAGTATGCCCAGTGCTACAAAAGCTACAAAACTCATAAAGACACGCTTATGTTCGGCTTAAAATTTGGCGGAAAGTCTAAAAAAGGTATCGGAGTAGAAATTACTTCCGAGAAGGTTAACTTTGTTCAGTTGCGCCGTAAGGGGCCATCTTCTTACAAGTTAGTGACGCATGGTAGCGTTGAACTTCCTGAAGGAACTGTTGAAGAAGGACGCATTCTCGATCCTGTAGCGCTGGGAGAAGTTATTCGCAGTTTGCTAGCAGAAAAGAAAGTAAAAGTAAAAAAAGTCGCAACCGCTCTCCCTGGTCGCGAAACAGTAAGTCGCTTGATTCGATTGCCAGCCGAAATCCCTGATCAGGAATTACGCGAAATGGTACTCAATCAAGAAGCAAGCCTGTATTTACCATTCCCTCGCGAAGATGCCGATGTTGATTATCAAAAACTTGGTATAGCCCTCGATGATGATGGCATTGAGCGCATCGAAATCTTGATGGTGGCAACACCTAAAGAGGTAACTGATAGCTATATGCAAGCCCTAGAAATAGCGCAACTCCAAGTTGACATCGTTGAAGTCAGCAGTTTTGCGCTGATTAGAGCAATGCACAATGAACTATCAAGATTTAGTACGCTAGCCGAAGCTGTGGCGATCGTAGACATCGAATACGAAGCAACTGAAATCACCGTAACCGTTGATGGTGTGCCGCAGTTCTCTCGCACCTTCCCAATTGGTACAGCGCAAATTCAGAATGCTCAATTGCGAGCGATCAATTTGCCGCCAAGACGGACGACAGACATGGAAATGTTGAGTTCAACAGTTGTCCCTGTGCAATCTATGGACACAGCAAGCTTAGCGGGTGGTGGCAGTACTCCTGGCGAGGCGGCAATCATGCGAGTTGTTGGTGATCTCTCTGATGAGTTACGGCGCTCAATTGATTTTTATACCAGCCAATCGCCTGGGTCTGATGTTGTGCAACTGCTGATCGCAGGACCGGGTGCTTGTATTGGTCAGTTAAATGAGTTCTTCAGTCAGCGTCTTGGTATTGCTGCTAATGCAATCGATCCACTGATGGCGATGGGTGTTACTTTTGATGGTGATATCGCTATACAAGATCGCATGGCGATGTCTGTGGCTCTGGGTCTAGGTTTGAGAGAGGTTTAAACAATATTATGTATACACTCGATATTAATTTTTTAAGCGATCGCGCTGCTGCTGAAGCTCAAGCAGTAGAACGGACTCCGATCGCTGATTCGCAGTTTTTAATCTATGGCGGTGCAGTGGCTGTGGTCGCCCTTGCCCTAGTTGGTGGTGCATGGTTTTTTCTTAACTCTGCCAATGAGGGAATCGAAACAAAACTATCTACCCTCAAAGCGACAGAATCACAGCTAAATGGCAAGCTCAAGGCTCTAGAAGATCAAGAAACCCAACTCAAAGCGATCCAAGCTAGAACTGGTCAACTTTTAACTCTATTTGTTGGTAACTTCCCAGCCAGTGCGATCGCTGATGAAATCAGAAAACGCACACCGATCACGATTCAGGTTAACTCGATTACTCAAGCAACTATTCCTGCATCTGCTCAGAGTGTCACTCAATCATCAACTGTCAACTTAGATGGCAAAGCGACTAACTTCAACGAGTTAAACGATTTTCTATTATTGCTAAAAGCATCACCGCTTTTAGATGGTGAGAAGACAAAGTTGATTTCATCAACTTTGCAGCAAGCAACATCCGATGCAAATTTTACATTGGTCAACTTCCAAATTCAAGCGACCGTTACCTCAAAAAATCCTGCTGAACTTTTACCTGAACTCCAAAAAGCAGGAGCAGATGGTCTAGT
This sequence comes from Cyanobacteriota bacterium, assembly GCA_025356295.1. GTDB lineage: Bacteria > Cyanobacteriota > Cyanobacteriia > Pseudanabaenales > Pseudanabaenaceae > Pseudanabaena. The sequence goes on along the minus strand of JANXUJ010000015.1, from coordinate 3,814 downwards.
CGCAAGAGTCAATCTATTAAGACAACAAGGAGTAATCAAATAAAATGACAAATGTTGGAGCCGCTTCAGGGATGGAAGATGGTGCATCAGGTGGCTTAAGCCTATTTGGCGTTACCTTTACTTCCAAGATTTTAGGAATATTAATTGGAGTTGCTGGTCTGGGTTTAGCCGCTTATTTGGCAACAAGTTCTGTCACGCCTCTCTGGGATAAAGTTCAGTCTGGTCAAAAAGATATTGACACAAAGGAGTCGGGGCTTACGGCGCTAAAACAAAAGGTCGCTAGTAAAGGTGATGTGGCGATAAGAATTGAAGAAGCTACTAAGCAAAATCAATTTGTTCTATCTCTCTTGCCAAGTGTCGATAATATTGATACTTTAATGCGCGATATTCAGGAGCAAATACCGAAGACGATTACGATCGCTTTACCACCAGACTTCACCTATGAGTTGGCTGGCACGATGCGAACCTTCCAACCCGCACCACCAACTAAAGAAGCCCAATATACTCGATATACTTTCACAATTGGCTTTGATGGCAAGTTTGAAGATGTGTTAAACACAATCCAAAAAATTGAGCGTTTAAAGCCTCTATTAGCAGTCAAGGATTTAAAACTAACTAAAAAAAGTTTGCCTGTTGAAAAGTTTAAGTTTTCACGCCCGATCGCGGCTGGCAAAGAAAGAGAGATTCTCGATAGTTTGCCCCCATTGATCGGAGCCGACTTTACTCTAGAAGCCTTTGTGCCATTGAGTGAAGCTGAGCTTAAGGCGGCGGCTACTGCTGCTGCACCAGCAAAAAAATAAGCCTCCACTCTTGATTCCTCTCCTACGGGCGGTAAATCAAGAGAGCCAGAAGGCTCTTGCTAGAAGGGGCTGGGCAACTAGGTAATTTTTTAATTTTAAATTGACAAAATATGGTATAATCTCGACCCATAATCATGTCAAATTTGTATCGGTTGTGTCGTTCCTCTAATCAGGATATGTCCCAGTTTTTACAGATTTGTTACAAAGATTACTGAAAAGATTTAAGTGTATTGAGTTCCGTCAGGAATTAATGAGGAGTGTAATTATGAAATCAAATGTCAAGTCTCTAGCGTGCTGGTTTCTGATTGCGACAACTTGCCCGCAAGTTTTAGCGATCGCCCCCAGCCAAGCTCAAAGCAAAAGCCCAATATTGGCTAATCAGTCAGCAAATCAAACGGACGTCGTGGCGGTGGCTAGCCGCATCACCGATATCAACACCAGCATGGCAGGCGATCGCCTTAACCTCACTCTAAACTTTGCGAGTAGCGATCGCCCACAGGTGACTTATACCCGTCAAGGCAAGGCATGGGTAGCGATCCTCAATGGCGCACAGTTGCAACTAGGCAATGGTAATGCTAGCTATGCCAAGACAAATCCTGTCCCAGGTATTAGCGCGATCGAGGCGACTCAATACGCCGCAAATAAAGTCCAAATCCGCGTCACTGCTACCAATCCAGCGATGCTGAAGGAACTAATCAAACGTCAAGATACTGGCGACAGTTTGGTTTTTAGTTTAGAGATGCAACCTTCAGCAAATCAAGCTAGTTCTATCTCTGCGGCTAATGCTCCTGAAGCTGGATTTGTGAATAACCAAACGGCTGCTGATCCTAGTCAAGTTTTAGTTGCTCAAAGTACTACTTCTTCTGTCGGTCAAGCATTATTCGAGCCGAAGGTGACAATCACAGCCCCTGATGGCAAAACTCGCGTTGCTCAAAATACTGCTCCAAACTCAACTCCACCACCTGTCGCTAATCCTGTGACTCCACAGTTACAAGGTCGCGTCCCTGGTGTTGTGCCTCCTTTCCGTCAACTCAGAACCCCTCCAGTTGGAGATATTGCCACAACTTCTTCCAAACTTCGTCCTGACATTATCGATCTTGGGACGGCTGAGCGTGTGCCGAGAATCACTTTGCGCGACGCTCCTGCGATCGAGGTTTTGACTTTGATTGGTCGTGTTGCAGGCTTGAGTGTTGTTTCGGCAGAAGCGCCCACGGTAGCGGGTGCTGCGGCTCCAGTTGCAGGAGCGACTACAGGTTTAAAGCAACCAGTTAGTCTTTCTATTGAGAATGAAACTGCTCAAGATGTCTTCAACAATGTTTTGAGAATCTCTGGGCTGGAAGCAAATCGTATCGGTCAGACAATCTTTGTCGCGACAAGGCTTCCCGTGACTTTGAAGAACTTAGTTACCAAGAGTTACCGCCTTAACCAAATCACAGTTGGTGAAGCGTCGGCTTATCTACTTGGATTAGGAGCTTCTCGGATTGTTAATCGGCAACGTCCCATTCCAGGTGCTACAGCCGCCGCAATTTCTTCAGGAGGAACTGTTGTCAACACACCAGTGGAAACCATACCAACTTTGGAAGTCATTACAGTTACGGCTGAATCTGGAGCAACTCCCTTACTCAAAGGTTTACAAATAATTGCTGAGGAACGTTCTGGTTCAATTACTTTAATTGGAACCCCTCAACAAGTTGCTTTTGCTGAAGCGCAGGTTGCTCGACTTGATTTGCGTCGACCTCAAGTTGCAGTCAATGTTCGCGTAGTGAATATTGTATTAGATAGAACTCAAACAGTTGGATCGCTCTTAGGATTTAATGCTAGTAATACCAATGGATCTGGTACTGGTACAGCTTTATCCTCGGATCAAGGCGCATTAGCTATTAACTTTAATAGCCCGACTGGAACTCCATCAATCTTTGCTAATCCTCAAAGCCTTTTTGCTCTTATTAATGCTAGAATAGTTAGCAACTCAGGTAAAGTTATTTCTGATCCTACTTTAGTTGTTCAAGAAGGAGAAACTGGACAAGTTGACATTGGTGATGAAATTCTTACGATTGGGACATCTGGAGCTGTCGAAAAATCTACTGCTGGGTTAAAACTTTCTGTTAAGGTTTCTAAAGTTGATGACAATGGTTTTATTAATCTATCTGTCGTACCAGAAATTAGTGTAGTTGGTACTACAAGAACAATTGACACTAGAACATTTGGAACTACTGGAATTTCTACGGGTGGTTTTTTTGGTGCAATTGATCTTTTAACAAAGCGTTCTATTTCCTCTGGTCAAATTAGAATGCGTGACGGGCAAAGTTTGATATTGTCTGGTGTTATTCAAGACTCTGAGCGTGAAGCTATTTCAAAAGTTCCATTTCTTGGAGATCTTCCAATCATTGGCGCACTTTTTCGTGGAACAACATCTACTAATTCCCGTAATGAAACAATTATTATTGTCACACCACGCATTATTGATGACAGTCAAAATGCAAACTGGGGTTATACCTATCAACCAGGTCCAGAAACTCAGAAAGTGCTTGACAGCAATCAACGCAAGACTCAATAAGTTTTGCCGTTCCCTTCATTAATTACACTCCCATTTAAAAGACTTGGAAATATTGCCAAGTCTTTTTTTATGTATTTCTGCGGGAATGCACTGCCCCTACAAGATTAAATTTTCGAGATCAAGACGGCAATTCGCTAGATTGTTTTGCAGCAAGCAGTTGCAATTTCTCGACCTATTCGGATCTATTCGAGAGTCAGCCCTGTAAGCTGAGCAACTAAATCTACAGAAATGGGCGATCGCTTCACATCCAAAAAAAAGCCTGAAAAATCAGGCTTTTTTAGTAATCTTTTCAAAGTAGTTAAGCTAAGTCGCAATCTTTGACACTCTCAGCGCTGAAGCGACTGAGATTCCTGAATAGCCTATTACTAAGCTTCAGAGGCATAGTCAAAGTACCTCTACACATTCAAAACAACTACCCAAAAAAGGTGCTGCAATCATGCTTACGTTTATTTGTTTT
>JANXUJ010000223.1 GCA_025356295.1 Cyanobacteriota bacterium | reverse complement strand
TTGGGAATGCAATTAGTACAGATATCGCAAACTATGAAGGTACATCTCCCTACAATCAGTTACCGAAGGGCAAATATCGTGGACGAACTGTTGATGCTGAATCCTTCTACCCCAATCAATGGGGACTATATCAAATGCATGGTAATGTTTGGGAATGGTGTTTAGATGCATGGCAGTATATCGATGATACTAAACCTTTACGAATTAAGCAAAATGGAAATGAACCTTGGGGTGATTGTGTTAACAGAAAATCCTATCGTGTTTTAAAAGGAGGTTCGTGGGGAAATAGCGATATACAATGTAGCTCGAAAAGTCGTATTGGGAAGAAAGGAACAGAAACGGAAAGTTTAGTATATCGAGAGCAGAAAGAGCTTTTTAGCGAAGCAAAAACTGTTACAGATATTGAAAGCTATGGATTTCGTATTGTAATTCAGCCAAATTAGTCAAAGATATTCTAATCGTGCTTTTTCTTGCTTATACCTTCTCATAAGCAGCAATAAAATCATCCCGCAATATCCCCGATTGAGTACAGATACTTCTCAGCGTAGAACCCTTGATCAGCTTATGATTTGGCATAGTTAAAGGAGTCATTGTTCCATCAGCATTTTGTCTGACCATCGAAATATGCTCCTTCTCTCTAACTATCGAAAATCCAAAACTCTCAAGCACCTTAATTACCTTTGACTTCGGCGCATCAACAGGAAACTTAGCCATTACACACTCGCCTCAGCTACAAAAGCCTCAAGCACTGAAGACTCAGACTCTAAAATTGATCGCCCAAAGGTTTCGATATGAAACAAAATCGCCGATCGCACATCATTGAGAGCATCTTCATAGGAATCTCCCTCACCAACTACAACCCCTTGAATACCTAGAGGATAAGCCACATAGCCCTCTGGATGCTTTTCTACCACAATTTTGATATGTTTCATGATTAATTGATGTAATTAGAGATATCTATAATACTAGCCTTTTTGTTTGCTGGACAAGTACTCATCAAGCAGCACTTTCATAATCATGTGCCAATTGTAGTTACCAAAGGGGACATTGCCGCTCGCTAGGTCAAAGCTACTATCTGATAGGCTAACTTTCTCGAACCCTTGAGCATAAATCTGGGCTTCGGGGTAAAGTAATCTTGCGATTTGGGCAAAGGTGGGATCTAGCTCTACACCTACCCATTGCGATCTAATTCTCATATTCTGAGGCTGGCAACCCATGAAGGATAAAGTGTTGCAAGCAGGTTCAATGATCGCTCCACCTGTAAATCCGATTGCGGCGAGTAAATCCCATATGGCACGGATGACTTCAAAACTGGTTTGATATGCGGTAGCAGTGGCTGATTTGGCAGCTTGGATTTCTGCGGTTGTGAGCAGTTGGAAAAGTCTTTCATAGCATCGGTACTGCCATGTGTTCCCTTGATGGTTTGCTCCTACCCAAATATCGGTGAGGGTTCCCCATCCCGATGCTTTGGCTAGTTCTATTTGCTGGTCAGGTTCGCCAATCTGGATGGATTTTGATAGAGCGATCGCCTCTACTGTTGCTTCTGCTTTTATGCGTAGAGAACTGTCAAAATGTTCTTCGATTTCTGGGGTAATTTCAAACATGATTTTCGCAACCAAATTTTTTCTCTAGCAATGGCGCTAGCCATAAAAAACAAGTTGCATGGTTCTAGCGCCATGCAACTTGTTTTTATTTCCCACTATCTAGACCAGCAATGGATAGCCCGTCGATTTGGATCGGGGATTGCACAATGTGGATGCTTGCAATCAAATGTCACTACTTCTCCGCCTGTAAGAGTAATCCATTGTTCTTTTTCTTCAGAATCTGGTGAATAAGTTCCGCTTCTTTCTCTCATACCAAAAGAACATTTGCCTAAATTAATTGTGCCAGCCAGAGCTTTTGCATAGGATGCGTCTCTATGCCAATTAATTCCGCTTGCTTGTTCTCCCGAGTAGGTAATAAGAATAAAGTCAACCTTGAAAGGCATTATTAGTTCGCAAAACTTGGTTATTCTGGCATCTTGATATGCCTTTTTTGCTGTTTTTAAAGTATCTTGAGTTGCGAATAATTGCGGCTCTACTCCAATCCACTGAATCTTTCGATTTCTCGCATAGTTGCTTTTATCTTCTTTCATTGGAATTGTTTTCAAATGTGTAAGGATTTGAAAAATGACGCTGGGAGACAAATTTTTAGTTATTTTCATGGGAATCGCTATGTAATATCGCGAACCTTTGACGCGATAGCGTGATTTGAGAAAAATTTTGTTTAAAAATTTTATCTTTTGGTTTTCAATACTAAAAAAAGGCAAGACTTTAGCTGTCCTGCCCTTTGCTCGTATTGGTTCAAAAATCCACTATTTACCTTTGCCTTGAGTTTTTAGCCAAGCACTTAGGTCAGCGATCGTCTCTAAGTCAAATAATGCTTCAGCTAGATTTTCTATCTGTTTTGCCGATAGTTTATTTACCTTGCCCCGCAAACTTGGGCTAATCTGTCCAAACTTACGATTGAGCAGACGCAGTAGCATCGTAGCTTGTCCCTTTACCAGTCCGCGCTGCTCACCTAGCTTTAAACCACGCTGCTCACCACGTTGTTCGCCCTCTTCTTTTGCCTCTTGATATACACGGGTCTGCTTTAAATCACTGTATGTAAACATTGCCTCAATCTCCTGCCGAGTTAACTTGGGGAATTTATATACCAACACCGTCTCTATTAATTCTAATATCTGCTCTTGGATTTCGGGATCATTTTCCTGCTCAATTTTATCGCCCAATCGTCTAGCCATAGTTACGGCTTGACTTTCAGGAGACAAGATTAGTTGAATA
>JANXUJ010000220.1 GCA_025356295.1 Cyanobacteriota bacterium | reverse complement strand
GCTTTCAAAAACTTTTATGTACTACTCTAAGTCTCAATAAGACATATTTTAAAAAGATAATTCTGTAGGTGATGCGATGAAATTTGAGACACCCATTCAACAAGCCTGTTACGAAAAGATTCAACCCTGGTTGAAAGACTTGTATGACAATGTATATTCTCCTCCATACGATATGCCTATATTTATCTTGCCTCTCGGCTCAGCAACGGCCACAGTTGAGGTCTTACCTTGGGGAAATACAGAAGCAATAATTTCTACATGGTCTTATGTGGTTACGGGTGCAGAAATCACTCAAGACTTAATGAAATTTTTACTTAAGAAGAATTCTGAACTTCAATTTGGGGTTTTTAGTATTGACGATGATGGTGATATTCGTTTTCATACAACTTTGGTTGGTTCAACTTGCGATCGCGAAGAGTTAAAAACCTTAGTATCGTCTGTACTTCAGACTGCTGATCAATATGATGATGCGATCGTAGCCACTTGGGGCGGTGAACGCGCATTAGATCGTACTCTTTAAACCCGATAAAATGGCGGTGGGAAGCGTTGCCATTTTATCGGGTTTACGTCTTAATTGAGTTAGACTTTTAACAGTTCTAACAAACGGTAAATCGTAGTCGTGAATTTTCAAACAGAAGCACAAAAAGACTGCTACAGAAAGGTAGCTGATTGGCTACCCCAGATTTGCGATCGCGTGACTAATCCCGTACTAAAGAACCCAATCTTTAGCTTACAGGTTGATTCGGCAACTGTACTTGTCGAGATACTTCCCTTTCAGCAGATAGAATCAGTTATTTATATCTGGGCTTATGTTGCTACAGAAGTGAAAATCAACTCTGAGCTATTGCTTTTTTTGCTCAAACAAAATGATACTTTCCGTTTCGGTGGCTTTAGTATGGCTGAGGATGGCGATATCAGGTTTCATGTAACTTTGCTTGGTGCTTCTTGCCAACAAAATGAATTTAAACTGGCTCTCACGGAAGTCTTAGAAACCAGCGATCGCTACGATGATCGGATTGTCGAACGTTGGGGTGGTAAACGTGCAGCTGATGCTTTATTTGATATTTTTTGATAATTTTTTGATAATTTAATGTAATGGCTTAAATTAATGCGCTTACCTATACGCGATCGCCATCCTCAACATCTTGCCGAAGTTGTCGCCACTTCCACAAGTGAATTTCTCGCTCAGTGTCTCGAACCTGAGAACTTAGACTTTCCATTGATGCCCGCCTTTGGGAGTTGGATAAAGTCACAACAAGATGAAAATAGCGAGATCATCACCTATGGGGTGGTCTATCATGCAACCACTGCGCCCATCGATTCTGTTCATCGCGCTGTTGCCCTCGGTCTGAGTCTCAAAGAGTTACGCGAACAACAACCTCAAGTTTTTGCGATGCTCCGTTCTGAAATCAAAGTTGTACTTCTCGGTTTTGGCTCAGATGGCAATATCTATCAGCATTTACCCGCCCAACCGCCGCAAATCCATCAAGCCGTTTATGCTTGTGAAGCCAAAGAGATTGAAAATTTTACAGACGAGTTAAATTTCTTAAGAACTTTAGTCCAAATGAACAATACACCTGTGGATGAGTTGATTGCGGCGGTATTACGCAATGTCTATCAAGTACGAAAGTGCGATCGTAATTGGTTAGTTCAAGCAGGACGTAAGCTTAGTCTCTTACTAAAAGATGATTACGATCGCCTCGGTGCAATTTTGGGGCAGGTGCATCCTTAAGTTTGTTTACTAGATTGCCTCGTGAACTATTTTGTCTTGAACGTTCAAATCCTTTCGCTGCAATCCTCTTAACACTTGGTTCAAGTATCTGGAGTGCTTCTATAACTAAATCTTCTTCTGACGTAAGGACAACTTGATCGAACAGTTCAAATGATGGGAAGCAACGGAAGTTTTCGATTTTGAGGGATTTCAGCATAATTGAATACCAATTTTTTAGGCGCTAAAATACTTAGCAATAGAATGATGTACAATTAACGCAGTGGTTGATTGTTCGGGATAGAGTTGTTCGCTCTCATCCATGACGAGATCAACGCGCTTAGCATTAAGTAAATCTAAGAGTTTGTATTGATCTTGCATATTCGGGCAAGCAGGATAGCCGAAGCTATAACGCGCGCCATGATATCTCTGCGCCAGAATGTCCCGAATATTATCAGGGTCTTCCAAACCAAATCCCAATTCATGACGAATACGAGTATGTGTCCATTCCGCGATCGCTTCGGCACTCTGCACAGCTAGACCATGGAAGTAAAGATAATCAGTGTATTGATTATCTTTAAATAATCCTTGAGCAAACTCAGTGGCGATATGCCCAACTGTTACCGCTTGCAATGGCATCACATCGATGATTCCAGAGCTTTTTGGCGAAAAGAAATCGGCAATGCAGAGACGGCGTAGCGATCGCTGACGCGGGAAGACAAAGGAGTTGATTGGCTGTGTATCGGCACTAATATTAGTTATATCTTTGGGATCATAAAAATAGACGGTGTTGCCCTCCGCGAGAACTGGGAAATAGCCATAAATAGAAGTCGGGGCTAGTAACTTCTCATTGATAATTCGCTCTTTCCAAGTTTCTAAAATTGGATAGACTGTTTCTTTCAAAAAAGCCTCATATTCTTCGCGTGATTGATCTTGAGGTTTGCGGAACTGCCATTGTCCTGCGACTAACGCTTGCAAGTCGAGATTCCAGAATAATTCTTCAAAGGGAATATCCTCAGCTTGTAAAATTTGAGTTCCCCAGAATGGCGGTGTGGGACGAGAAACATTTGTGTCTATGGCTTCAGATCGGATGATGTCGAGATAGCGCTCGGCAAGTAACGCTTCGCTATTAGCTTTGTCTTCGGCGGCGCTAGTCGTACTTGTGGCGGCAGTTTCGCTAATCTCGATTGGTTCTTCATCAAGGAATCCTTTCGCATCTTCCCATTTTCCTTCAACCTTCGCTGGCATATATTTATCCATAAAGTTGAGGTCAGAAAAGGCATCTTTGCCATAGACCACGCGCCCATTATAATTATTCTGACAGTCTTGATGCACAAATTTTGGTGTCAGCGCCGCGCCGCCCAAAATCACAGGAACTGTAATCCCTCGGCGATTAAATTCTTGGAGATTGTCTTTCATAAAAGCAGTGGATTTGACTAACAATCCACTCATCGCGATGCAGTCAGCCTGATGCTCTTCATAAGCCTTGATGATATTCTCAACAGGTTGTTTGATGCCAATATTGACGACTTTGTAGCCGTTATTAGAAAGAATAATATCAACAAGATTCTTACCGATATCATGGACATCGCCTTTGACGGTGGCAATCAAGAATACACCTTTATTAGAACCTTCAGCTTTTTCCATAAACTGCTCTAAGAAAGCCACGGCTGACTTCATCGTTTCCGCAGATTGCAGTACAAAGGGAAGTTGCATCTGTCCAGAACCAAATAACTCACCGACAACTTTCATGCCATCGAGCAAGTATTTGTTGATAATATCAAGCGGTTCATATTGCTTGAGTGCTTCAGTGAGCGCATCATCTAAACCAATGCGATCGCCATCGATCACATGATTTTTTAGCTGCTCTTCGATCGGCGTGCTAGCCTTATCAACCTTGACGCGCTTGGTTGATACACCCTCAAACAAAGTCGTAAACTCGCCGAGCGGATCATAAGTACAGATATCACCATCAAATTTGCGATCGTCATAAATCAATTGATGCGCCACTTCCATCTGACGTTCAGGAATCCGATTGAGCGGTACAATCTTGCTGGCATGAACAATTGATGAATCCATTCCCGCCTTCATTGCTTCATGCAAAAATACTGAGTTAAGAACTACTCGTGAAGCAGGATTTAGACCAAATGAGACATTAGAAACACCTAACAAAATATGCGTTTCAGGCATTGCTTCTTTGATGCGGCGAATTGAAGCGATCGTTGCCGCTGCATTCTGACGATCTTCGGCAATTCCTGTCGAAATTGGTAAAGCTAGCGTATCAAAAAAGATTTCACTAGCAGGCATTCCCAATTGCTCTGTGGCTTGTTTGTAGGCACGCGAAGCAATTTCAAACTTCTTGTCAGCAGTTCGTGCCATGCCATCTTCATCGATTGTGCCAATTACAATCCCCGCCCCATATTGCTTAGCGAGAGTAACGACCTTGCAAAATCTCTCTTCTCCATCTTCGTAATTAGTAGAGTTAAGAATGCATTTACCACCCGCCACTTTCAGCCCAGCTTCCATCTTTTCCCACTCAGTCGAGTCTAACATCAGCGGCAAAGTGACATTTGTCACCAGCCGCGACACCAGTTCACGCATATCGCGCACGCCGTCTCGTCCGACATAATCGACATTCACATCGAGAATATGTGCGCCTTCCTTGACTTGCGATCGCGCGATCGCAACTAGTCCATCCCAATCTTCCGCATTCAATAAATCGCGAGTTTTCTTAGAGCCACTAGCATTGAGGCGCTCTCCCACAATCAAGAAAGAATTATCTTGAATATAAGGTTGAGAACTATAAATAGAAGCTGCTGAAGGAACGACAAGCGGATGACGTTGTTTTGGTTTGAGCGTTTTTGCCATATCCGCCAGCGCTTGAATATGAGCAGGAGTCGTTCCACAACAGCCACCGATTACCTGAATGCCTAAATCCTCGACAAAATGCCTGAGATGCTCGCGTAAATCTTCAGGAGTGAGGCGATAAAAAGCATGACCACCGACATTTTCAGGCAGCCCCGCATTCGGCACACAGGACACCGCAAATGGAGAATGTTCGCTCAAATAGCGCATATGCTCCTTCATCAAATCTGGTCCCGTGGCACAGTTCAAACCTAAAACATCAATTTGATAGGGTTCGAGAATGGTCACCACGGCGGAAATATCGGAACCAACTAACATTGTGCCTGTCGCTTCGATCGTCACCGACACCATCACAGGCAATCTCACGCCGCGCTTTGCAAAAAACTCTTCGATCGCACTCAATGTGACTTTGATTTGCAATACATCCTGACAAGTCTCAACTAGCAGCAAATCTGCGCCGCCATCATACAAGCCTTCAATCTGCTCGATAAATGACTGCTTCATTGTGTCGAAATCGATATGTAGCAAAGTCGGCAACTTGGTCGTTGGACCAATGGAACCAGCCACAAAACGCGGCTGCTCAGGTGTAGAAAATTCGGCGGCGACAGATTTGGCTAGCTCAGTCGCTCTTTTGCTGAGTTCGTAAGCCATATGCCCAAGATCATATTCATTCAACACGATCGATGTCCCCCCAAAGGTATCCGTCTCGATCACGTCCGCCCCAGCCGCCAAAAAGTCACGATGCACTTTGGCGACTGCTTCAGGTTTTGTCATCACCAGATACTCATTGCAACCCTCATACTCCGCGCCGCCAAAGTCCTCGGCGGTGAGGTTTTGTACTTGCAAGTTTGTACCCATCGCACCATCAAATACAATGACAGGGCGATCGCTGCTGTGAAGACGTTCCAGAAACAGACTCATGTGACTCATACCTTAACCAATATCTCTATATTAATCCGAAACAGCGCTTCTCGCTTTTGGGTAAGTTTTAGGTAAGATAAGTTGCATAGCTAGGCTTCTTGCAATCAAATGCTCCAAATCACCAAACATACAGCGATCGCGATCGCCGAAATTGATATTACCGCCATCCGATCGCAGGGCGCGGGTGGTCAAAATGTGAATAAAGTCTCAACTGCGATTCATTTACGTTTTGACATTAATGCTTCTTCTCTATCGCCAATTTATAAAGAACGGCTCTTAAATTTAAGCGATCGGCGGATCACCAAAGATGGCGTGATCATCATCAAGGCGCAACAGCACCGTACTCAAGAACAAAATAAAGAAGATGCTCTCAAGCGTCTGCAACTCTTAGTCCAAAGTATAACGATCACGCCGACAAAACGGAAACCAACTAAGCCATCTCGTGGCGCTCAAAATAGACGTATCGATGAGAAAACTAAGCGCGGTGAAATCAAAGCTTTGAGAGGGAATATTAGCGAGTAGCTGGGTTCTATTTTTTACGCAAAGGTATTATGATAATGATAATCATTATTTGCAATAAAACATAAAAATGCCTTTAAAATCATCTGCAAACTCAACCCCCAGCATAGACTTCAAGATTTCTTCGGTGGCGATTTTGATGGCGATCGCCACCAGCCTCACCGCCTGCAACAGCACACCTGAGAAACAGACAACGAGCAGTCCTGCAACAACTACTTCCTCAACTCCAAGCACCACTGCAAAAATTGAAACCAAACCCTTAGTCGTGGCGACTACTCCAGTTACCTGTGATTTGGTAAAGCAAATCGCAGGGGATACAATTGATTTGAAATGCTTAATTGAGCCAGGTACTGACCCTCATGTCTATCAGCCTAAGCCAGAAGATCGTAAAGCAATTGATGCGGCAAAATTAGTTCTCTATGGTGGTTACAACTTTGAACCAAGTCTGATCAAACTAATTCAAGCAAGTTCCAATCCTGCACCGAAAGTTGCGGTCGATGAAGTTGCGGTGACAAGTCCGTTGATGATGGAAGCCGAAAAACCTAATAAGTCTGACAAGAAACCAGTCGAAAAAGAAGTTGATCCCCATGTTTGGCACAATGCCCAAAATGGCATCAAGATTGCTCAAGCAATTAACAAAAGCTTGAGTACATTGCGTCCTGATCAGGCTGCAACATATGCTAAAAACACCGCTAAACTGGTTGGGGAATTAGAACAAATCGATAGTTGGATCAAAGCCCAAATCGCCACAATTCCTGCCAGTTCTCGCAAGTTAGTCACCACTCACGATGCGCTTAGTTATTATGCCAAAGCCTATAACATTCCTGTAGAAGGTGCATTGAGTGGAATTAGCACAGAGGAACAGCCAACGCCGAGCAGAGTTAAGGAATTAGTTGAGATGATTAAATTGAATCAAGTTCCCACGATTTTTGCAGAGGTATCGCTTAATCCTAAGTTGATTATCACCGTGGCTAAAGAAGCGAATGTGAAGATTAGCGATCGCGAAATCTATGCTGATGGATTGGGCGCAAAAGGCAGTGAAGCAGAAACCTATACAGGAATGCTAATCGCTAATACTCGCACGATTGTCGAAGGATTGGGCGGCAAGTATACACCGTTCCAATTGAAAACACCTTAACTTTTTGATGATTATTCAAAATCTATAATTTGCTAGTAACGATTAGTTAGGCGATCGCCTAACTAATCGTTACTAGCAAATTTAATCGTTATGCTAGTTTAAAATAGTAAATATCTCAAGATTTTGCTCATTTTTAAGAGGATTCAACTTATGACAATTTTAGAAAAGGCTGTGAGTAGGATGCAGAAGTTGCCAATTGAGAAGCAGCAAGAAGCATTGAATTTTATTGAGTTTCTGGCTTTCAAAATGGGCGATCGCCAAGCTGAAGATGACTATTCGTTAATTCCTGTTAGGCGATCGCTAGAAAATTTGTATGGTATTTGTGCAGACGATCCGATTGTTCTTGATGATTCTAGGATTTCAGAGAGTCTAGACGATCAACTGGTGGGAGCTTTTGACTAGAAATGCGTTACCTATCTTGTTTGATATAAAATCAAGAAGACATACGATTAGGCTAATAAAAATATGTATCAAGTCACTGTGGATTATGCCAAGATCAATCTTGATGAGCTTTGCGATCGCGCAGGTAAAGAATCTGAAGGTGTGGCAATTGTTCGTGAAAATCGTAGTTATGTTTTGATTACTCATGAGGAATGGGAATCGCTGATGGAAACTGCTGAACTCATCAGAGTTCCTAATTTGCTAGAACAAGTTAAATCTGCCCGTCAGGAATATCAAAAAGGAGAAGCTTTGAGTATGGATCAGGTGTTTGAATGACAGCTTATAGAATTCTATTTTCTAAGCAAGCACAGAAAGATATTGAAGAACTCACTTCTAAGCAAAAAGAGAGATTACAAGATATTTTGATCAATACAATTGTCGCTAATCCTTATGTCGGAAAGGCTTTAAAAGGAGACCTTAGCGGACTACGTTCCTATCGCCTCAATCGTAAAGATCGTTTGGTTTATGAAATTTATGAAGAAGATGAAACGTTGTTTGTGATTCGAGCAAGGACTCATTATGGCGATTAGCAAGGTAATTCATGAAAAATCAATATTTTTAGCGCTTAAACTTGGTTAGAAAATAATATATTCTGGTCGTCAAGTAAGTAAAGTAGTTTAATTTGGGCTTTAGTTAAGAGCTAGGACTTAGGGTAGCATCATTACTATTTTATATTTACCTGCATAAAGGCGATCGCCTAACTAATCGTTACTAGCAAATTTAATCGTTATGCTAGTTTAAAATAATAAATATCTCAAGATTTTGCTCATTTTTAAGAGGATTCAACTTATGACAATTTTAGAAAGGGCTTTGAGTAGGATGCAGAAGTTGCCAATTGAGAAGCAGCAAGAAGCATTGAATTTTATTGAGTTTCTGGCTTTTAAAATGAGCGATCGCCAAGTTAACCAAAGTATTGAAAATCAAGCCCCAACAAAATTGCAAGAAACTAAAGGAAACGATTTTTGGAGAGGCTTACAAAGATTTAGGCTGACCATTGAAAATGAGGGATTAAGCTTTGTTGATGATTTTGCTGGTTTGCGCGATCGCAGTGTCGGCAGAGAAATTGTTTTATGAGCTTTCGATATTTGCTTGATACAAATATTTTGTCAGAGCCAGCAAAGCCTATTCCCAATGAAAATGTTTTACGCCAGCTAAATATTCACCAGTTAGAAATTGTTACGGCAAGTGTCGTGATTCATGAGCTTATATATGGCTGTTTGCGCTTGCCAGAGTCTCGAAGACGAGATGCTCTCTGGAATT